>NZ_CFQVBI010000011.1:0-122730 GCF_986095205.1 Megamonas sp.
AAAAGGACTTAGTCCCGTAGAATACAGAACTAAGTCTCAATTAGTAGCTTAATTAATATGTCCAATATTTTGGGTGCATATCATTTTGCTATTAAGAGCTTTTTTATTTAAAATTTAATTATTTTATCCATTTACCACAAGCTTTATCTTGGCAGATTTTATTATTATCTACAACTAATTGACCACGTAAAAATGTTTTGATAGGCCAACCTTTGATTTTTCTACCAGCAAAAGCAGTTAGTGGTTGTTTGCTGTGAAGTTTTTCATTTTCAATAGTATCGACTTTATTCATATCGACAACTACAATATCGGCATCTTTACCGATTTCTAAATTACCTTTATTTGGTAAATTATAGATATCAGCTACATTTTTAGCCATGACTTTCACTAAGAAAGGCAAAGTGATATGACCATTATTTACTTCATTGAGCATTAATGGAAGCATAGTTTCTACACCGCACATGCCAGCAGGAATGGAGAATAAATCACCTTGTTTTTCACTGATGATATGTGGTGCATGGTCAGAAGCGATAAAATCTATAGTGCCATTTTTCAATCCTTGCCAAAGTGCAAGTCTATCTTCTTCATGTTTGATGACAGGATATACTTTCATCATTGGCCCTACACTATCATAATCTTTAGCAGATAAAAATAGATATTGTGGGCAAGTTTCAGCAGTTATATTTACACCATTAGCCTTTGCTTGAGCGACTGCTTCCATTCCCATTTTAGAAGTCAAATGAAGAATATGAAGTCTAGCACCAGTGGCTTTAGCAAGTAGACTAGCTGTTTGGATAGTCAAAGCTTCTGCTAGAGCTGGTCGAGATTGGATTAAAGCTTCGTAATCTTTTTTACCAGATTGTTGAAGACGTTTAGTTAAAGTTTGAATTAATTCAATATTTTCAGCATGAATGGCGATTATTTTTCCTGTTTTTGCCATTTGTTCAAAAATTTCATAGACTTCACCATCGCCAAGAGGTGGGATAATATCTTCATCTTTAGGATTGTAATTATAAATTAAAGCTTTTGTTTTGGCATTTATAGCATATCCCCAGAAGAATTTTACAGCACTAGCACCAGCTTCACAAAGTCTAGGTAAATCACCAAGGTTGATTTCACCTAAAGAAAGACCCCAAATACCATAATCAGCAAAAGCTTTAGGAGCAAAATAATTTGCTTTTTGCAATAAATCTTGCTCATTTAAAACAGAAGGATTTGTATTGGGCATATCAAATACAGTAGTTACACCACCGGCAATAGCAGCTTGTGTGCCAGTTGTAAAATCTTCTTTAGCAGTAGCTCCAGGGTCACGAAAATGACAATGCGTATCAATACAGCCAGGTAAAAGATACTTACCAGAAACATCATAAACCTCAGTGGCAGGCTTATCCGCTAAAGAAATTTCAACAATCTTTTCATCTTGTATATAAATATTTCCTAGATAGATTTCATTTTCATTAACAATAAAACCATTTTTTAAAGCCAAATCATACATAAAAAAATTATCCCTCCTAAGAATTATAAAATACATTTTTCTTTTGTATAAAAAACAAATTAAATAACAACAAATTAAAGTGTTAAAAATCCTAAGAACTATATTAAAAGTATTACAGATAAGATTTTAGAATGTGGAAAATAAATATTACATATTATTTTATATTTATCAAAGTAGAATCAATATCGCAGGATTTTTATTTTTGCTTCGTTTTTCTTTTGTATAAAAGAAAAGTAATAATAATTTATTATAGCATAGTGGCAAGTATTAGAATATATTTTATGTTTAATCTCGTTATAGGGATATGTTATAATGATGACTTAAGTTTTAGTTAAATGGAGATGTTATTTTGAAAAATAAAGCTTATGTGTTGTTGTCTTTGGCTGGAATTTTATGGGGTTTTCAGCCTGTAGTGGTGAAATTCATTGTAGCGGAGATGAACCCACCTACTTTAGTATCTTTCCGATATTTATTACTTAGTGCTACTTTATTTTTATTGATGAAAATTACACATAAAAAAGATTTTATACCGCCCAAAAATTGTTGGTTGCCACTTATAATTATGGGGATAACAGGCGTTAGTTTGAATAATGGTTCACAATTTACAGGGCTACAATATTCTACAGTAGCTAATGCCACTTTGATTGCTGCTATGACGCCTGCTGTTACATCTTTATTAGCTTTTGTATTTTTGCGTGAAAGATTGGCTTTATTGCAATGGATTGGAATTATAATTTCGATATCAGGAACATTGTATTTAATCAGCAATGGAAATTTAGATATTATTTTACATATTTCATTTAATTTGGGAGATATATTATTTTTTGTAGCTCAATTAAGTTGGGCAATTTATTGTTTAATCAGTATTCGTGTGATGAAGAAAATGTCTGTATTATCCGTTACAGCATGGGCAGGAGTATTTGGGGCGATTTTTATTGCAATCTATGGTCATTTTACTTGTGGTTTATTTATACCAGATTTATCTATGAAAGCTATGGCTTCATTTGCATATATTGTATGGCTCGGTGGTGTAGGAGCAATGATATTTTGGAATATTGGTGTAAAAAATGTAGGTGCAAGTACAGCTTCCATATTTTTAAATATCATGCCTATTGTGGGGATTGTTACAGCTTCAATAACATTAAATGAAATAATTACTATGGAAGAATGTTTAGGCGCAGTAGTTATTTTATTAGGTGTATATATAACAACACATACAAAGCAAATTTTAGAAAAATTAAATTGGAAAAAGTAAAATAAATTTAAATAGATTAATGAAAATAAAATTATTTTTAGCTGAGAAATTTTGCGAAAAAATTAGTTATATAGTATTATGATTATAAAGTATAATGTGTAAAAAGTAGGAGGGTTTCTTTTGAAAAAGCTTGTAGTAACAGGAACAATTTTGCTCAACAAAGCAGTAAATGAAAATGTAAAACACATGGTTATCAAAGCTCCAGAAATTGCAAATCTTGCTGAATCTGGTCAGTTTGTTCATGTGAAGACTTTGCATAGTGAAAACTTTTTGCGTCGTCCATTCAGTATTGCAGATGTAGATAAAAACGAAGGTACAATCACTTTAATTTATCGTATTGTCGGTAAAGGTACAGCTGAATATTCTAGATTAAAAGAAGGCGAAGAATTTAGTATTTTAGGCCCTATCGGTAATGGCTTCAAATTAAAAGAAGGTAGACCATTGCTCGTAGGCGGTGGTGTAGGTATTGCTCCACTTATCTATTTATCTCGCTTGCTCAAAGATCAAAAACCTATTTTACTTATCGGTGGTAAAAATAAAGATGAAGTATTCTGGGAAGAATATTTAAAAGAATATGCTGATAAAATTTATATCACAACAGATGATGGCTCTGTAGGATTTAAAGGTTTCACTATTCAATTAATGCCTGAAATCTTAAAAGAAAATAATATTGACGCTATTTATACTTGTGGCCCAAATATCATGATGGAAGGCGTGGCAAAACTCGCTTATGAACATGATATTGATTGCCAAGTATCATTAGAAAAACGCATGGCTTGCGGTATTGGCGTATGTCTTGGTTGTACTTTTGAAGGTAAACTCACTAAAAAACGTCGTAAAGTTTGCACAGAAGGCCCAGTTTTTGAAGCTAAGGAGGTATTTTAATGAATTTATCTGTAAAGATTGGTAATCTTGAATTAAAAAATCCTGTAATGGGAGCTTCAGGAACATTCGGATTTGGTAGAGAATATGAAGATTTTCTTGATGTAAATGAAATCGGTGCAATCGTTACTAAAGGCGTTACACCAAAACCTCGTGCTGGTAATCCAGGTGTTAGAATTGCAGAAACTCCTTCTGGTATGCTCAACTGTATCGGTCTTGAAAATCCAGGGGTAGATGCTTTTATTTATGATATCTTACCAAAAATTAAAAAATATAATACTGTTGTTATCGTAAATATTTCCGCAGGTTCTGTAGAAGAATATGCTGAAATGGCATGGCGTTTGGATATTGACGGTGTAGATGCTGTAGAAGTAAATATTTCTTGTCCAAATGTAAAAGAAGGCGGTATCGTTTTTGGTACAGACCCAAAAGCAGCAGCAGCAGTAACTCATGCAGTAAAAACTCATACTAAAAAAACTGTAATTGTAAAACTTTCTCCAAATGTAACAGATATTGTGCAGATGGCGAAAGCAGTAGAAGAAGCTGGTGCAGATGCTATTTCTATGATTAATACATTGACTGGTATGGCAATAGATATCAATACAAGAAAACCATTACTTGGCAATATCACAGGTGGTCTTTCTGGCCCTGCTGTAAAACCTGTAGCACTTCGTATGGTATGGCAAGTAGCAAAAGCTGTAAACATTCCAATCATTGGTATGGGCGGTATTGCAAGTGCAGAAGATGCTATTGAATTCTTGCTTGCAGGTGCAACAGCAGTCGCAGTAGGAGCACATAACTTCATTGATCCATCAGCATTAAAAGTAATTGCAGATGGTATCGCTGAATATATGCAAAAACATAATATTGAAGATGTAAATGAACTTGTAGGAGCATTACAAGCTTAAATAAAAAATTACCAAGTGAATTTTTAATAAATAGTCTATAAAGCTAAGCAATATAAGCTTTATAGGCTATTTTTTATATAACTAATAAAAATAAATCGCCTGGTAAAATTTTTTTATATCCTTGAATAACAAGATTTTAGAAGCTATAATAAAAAAAGAAATGCTAATAAATATAGGGATTAATAGAAATAAGAGTTGTATTTGAAAAATTTTTATTGACAGTATATAGAGTTTGTGATATATTAAGTTACGTTGTATTTGAATTGCAACGTATTGCACAAGAAGAAGTCACCGCTTCTCACCTTATGGCGTGCTAGTCACTAGGGTTACTAATTAAAACAAAAACGTTTAACGTATATTTTAATTTGTAATATCAGAGGGTGACGTGCGTCATCCTCTTTTTTGTGTATATAATAAAAATAATATATAAATAATGAGGTGTTTTCTATTAGTAAAGAAACTTTAAGAATTAATGGCGAAATCCGCGCTAGAGAAGTTCGTGTGACAGATGCTCAGGGAGAACAGCTTGGTATTATGTCTACAAGAGATGCTCTTCGCAAAGCAGAAGAAGCTCATTTAGACTTAGTAGAAGTTGCTCCAAAAGCGAAACCACCTGTTTGCCGAATCATGGATTTCGGAAAATATCGCTATGAACAACAAAAACGTGAAAAAGAAGCGAAGAAAAAACAGAAGGTTATCAGTGTAAAAGAAGTAAAACTTCGTCCTGGTATTGAAACACACGATTTTAACTTCAAAGTTAAAAATGCTATGCGTTTTATTGCTGAAGGCAATAAAGTAAAAGCTACAATAATGTTCCGTGGCCGTGAGCTTTCTCATCCTGAAATGGGTAAAGAGCTTTTATTGAAGGTCGCTGAAGCAATGAAAGATGCTGTTACTGTTGAACGCGAACCTAAACTTGAAGGTAAAAATATGATTATGATTTTAGCACCTAAAGTGCAAACTAAAGGAGGAAACACTAATGCCAAAAATTAAAACTCGCAGAGCTGCAGCTAAACGTTTTACAGCTACTGGTTCTGGTGAATTCAAACGTAATAAAGCTTTCAAAAGCCACATTTTAGAAAAGAAATCACCAAAACGTAAACGTAATTTACGTAAAGCAGCTATCATCACTGCTGCTGATCATAAACGTGTAAGCAAAATGCTTCCATACGCTTAATTAATCATTTATTGTTGAAATTTAGGAGGGTAAATAATGCCAAGAGTAAAAAGTGGCGTAACCGCTCATGCACGTCATAAAAAAATCTTAAAATTAGCTAAAGGTTATAGAGGAGCTAGAAGCAAACAGTTCAAAAAAGCTAACGAACTCGTTATGAAAGCTCTTTACTATGCACGTAGAGACCGTCGTGCGAAAAAAGGTGAATTCCGTAAACTTTGGATCGCTCGTATCAATGCTGCTACTCGTGCAAACGGTATGTCCTACAGCCGTTTCATCTGCGGTTTAACAAAAGCTGGTGTTCAAGTTAACCGTAAAATGTTAGCTGACGTTGCTATCAACGATGCAGCTGCATTTGCTAAACTTGTTGAAGTTGCAAAAAGCAATCTCTAATATAAAAAATAAAAGCTGTTTCTAATTCTAGATTAGAGACAGCTTTTTTTGTTAGTTTAAATTTATTTGAATTTGACTAAACAAGTATACATTGTTTAAATATGCCAAATACTGTATAATAAATAAGAATGAATTTTATTTAGAGATAAATAAAAGTATTTAGGAGGATTATAAATGGCATTAGTTAATGAAAATTATCTAAAATTACAAGGTAGTTACCTTTTTGCTGAAATTGCACATCGTGTGCAGAAATTCAAAGCTGAAAATCCAGAAGCTGAAGTTATTAGCTTAGGTATCGGTGACGTTACATTACCATTACCACAAGTTAGTATTGAAGCTATGCATAAAGCTGTTGATGAAATGGCTAATAAAGAAACTTTCCGCGGTTATGGCCCTGAACAAGGTTATGCATTCTTACGTGAAAAAATTCGTGATGTAATTTATAAATCTCGTGGTGTAGATATCGAAGCTGATGAAATTTTTGTCAGCGATGGTGCAAAATCTGACTGCGGTAATATCCAAGAAATTTTTGGCGTAGATAATACTATTGCTATTACTGACCCTGTATATCCTGTATATCTCGATACAAATATCATGGCTGGTCGTACAGGTCTTGTAAAAGAAGATGGAACTTTTGAAGGTGTAGTATATATGCCATGTACTGCTGAAAATAACTTCACTCCAGAACTTCCAAAACAGCATGTAGACATGATTTATTTATGTAGCCCTAATAACCCAACTGGTACTACTTTATCCCGTGATGAATTGGCTAAATGGGTTAAATATGCTAAAGAAAATAAATCTATCATTTTATATGATGCAGCATATGCTTATTATATTACAGAAGATGATGTACCTCGTACAATCTATGAAATTGAAGGTGCAAAAGAAGTAGCTATTGAATTCCGTTCCTTCTCTAAAACAGCAGGTTTCACAGGTACTCGTTGCGGTTATATCGTATTACCAAAAGCTGTTAAAGGTTATACAAAAGATGGTAAAGAACAAGCTTTAAATCCTCTTTGGAATCGCCGTCATACAACTAAATTCAATGGTACACCTTATATTATTCAGCGTGGTGCAGAAGCTGTACTTACTGAAGAAGGACAAAAACAAGTAAAAGAAATGGTTGGCTACTATATGGAAAATGCAAAAATTATCCGTGAAGGTTTAGCAAGCCTTGGTCTTACTGTTTTCGGTGGTGTAAACTCCCCATATGTATGGCTCAAAGTTCCAGCAGGCATGACTTCTTGGGATTTCTTTGATAAACTTCTTCATGAAGCAAATATCGTAGGTACTCCAGGTTCGGGTTTTGGCCCATCTGGCGAAAATTATTTCCGTCTCACTGCATTTGGTAGCCGTGAAAATACATTAAAAGCTGTAGAACGCATCAAAACTCAATTAAAACTTTAATAAAAACATAAAAAATTATTTAATAGAACTGTACTTCAAATGTCAAATGTGAGGTACAGTTCTATTTATTTTTTTATAAATTGTTCAGACTATATGAATATTAAAATATAATTTACTGTTTTATAGATATATTATTCATAATGAAAAAAATTTTAAATTTAACAGAATTTTAACAATTAAATGATATAATTATATGTAAATTAAAAAGAAACGGAGGAGAAGGAGATGAAAAAATTTTTATGGTGCTTATTGTTAGTGGCAGTGATGTTTTTTCCCGTTAGTACAAATGCTTTTCCATTAAAAACAGATGTACTAAATACAGAAAAAACCATTATCATGTATGATGATTGGGATGATGACTGGCGAGATGATGACCGATATGAACATGATGATTGGTGGGACGATGACAGATATGAACATGATGATGATTGGCGGGACGATGACCGCTACGAACATGATGATGACGATGATTGGGACGATGACCGTTGGGATGATTAATCAATAAAGAAATATTGTTAATTAAACTGCACTTTTAAAGTTAGACGTATAATAATTTTTAAAGGTGCAGTTTTTTTGCATAAAAATTTGTTTTCTGAATATTTGTTTATTATAATTTATATATAATATTTATTAAAAGAAAGGAGATTATAAATGAAAATGAAAAAATGTTTAAAATTTATGTTTGCAATATGTGTATTATTAGTTCCTTTTTTTATTACAAGCAATAATACAGGGGAGGCGAGTGCTGTGCAGGTACCGCAAGCAGTACAAGATATGAAGGATAATTATAAAAAATCCGTAAAAGATGTGAAAGTTTCTGGAATGATAGAAGAGATTAATACACGCAATGGTGTATATAGAGCATGTGTATATTATCCAACTGGTATGGATGTAAAGAACGAAAAAATCTTACACTTAATTTTTTAAATTCAATTTTAAATAAAGATGAAGATAGTTATTTTGTGGATATAAATTTTTTAGATAAAGAAAGATTGCCAGATATAGAAGATGGAAAAGTACCAGAATTAGATATACTAGCAAAATTAAATGATGGAACACTCATAAATGTTGAAATACAAGTAACGAAACAAGAATATTTTTCCAAACGTTCGTTATATTATTGGTCAAGATTATATGCTTATCAACTCAATAAAGGTCAAAATTATGATGAATTAAAACAGACAATTACAATTAATTTATTAAATTTTAATTATTTGCCATATGAAACATGTCACAATTCATATCATGTTTATAATGATAAAACACAGGATATATTAATAGATGATTTAGAATTGCATTTTATAGAATTGAATAAATTCAAATTAAGTGATGTACGTAAGTTACGTCAAGCTGAAAACTGGATAGCATATTTTTCACCTAAATGTACAGATGAACAAAGAGAGGCGATAGCTATGAATAATCCCGTAATAAAAGAAGCTTTAAATTATGAGATGGTATTTTCACAAGATGAGATAAAAAGACGTCAATATGAAATACAAGAAAAAGCAATAAGAGATTATAATTCTACAATCTTATATAATCGCCAAGAGGGACTAAAAGAAGGATTGGAAAAAGGGTTAAAAGAAGGTCTAAAAAAAGGTGCAGAAGATAAAGCAATAGAAATTGCATTGAAAATGTTAGAAAATGGCAGTGATGTTAATTTTATTGCTGATGTAACAGGCTTAAGCGTTGAAAAAATAAATGAAATAAAAAAATGATATGTTCATTTCTTTGGTGACAAAGAAACGAACCAAATCACAACAAGTTGCATAACATATTTCTAGAGTGCTAAAGCACTAAGAACTATGTTAAAATCACCGCAGATAAAATTTTAGCTTTGAAAAAATATCATTTCATACAATGCTTAAAACTTGCTACGATCAAACAGTAGAACTAAAAACGTAGCTATATTTTTATCTTTGCCAATAGCTAATAGCTATCGTAAAAAGATGCTAAAATGCGGGGAAAGGTTTGGTATTATTGAAAAATCCTCATAGTATAAGGTATTTATATTATGAGGATTTTTTATAAATAAGTATGTTTGTTTTATTTTCTAGTAATGAAGAAAACGAGCTCAAAATTTTATAATATGAAAGAAATAATAAATTAAAATTACTGTTTAATGATATAGTTATTTTTTACAGAATCAAATAATTTTTTTTGTATAATATAGACATCTCCTTTACTTCTAGTAAGAGCTACATATAATTTATTTCTAATAATTTGAGAAATATTTTTTACTTCGAAGTTATCTTCTAAAATATTATCTGTTTTATCTGTTAGAATAACACAGGTCTTATCGTAAGTGTCTCCTTTGGAATTTCCCCAACTTATATAATTAAAAGAGTAATTACCATTAGAAGGCTTTTGTAATATTAATTTTTTTATAGAATTGTTTGATAAAATATCATCTATATTTTTAGCAGAAACTTTAATAATATTTCCAGTATTAATGTCAGCGGATTTTATAGGAATATTTAACTTAGAATTAACAAAATCGCAAATATTAATAGAACATCTACGCGAATTTATTAGACTAGAAGTATCTGTATAAAATTTGTTGTCTTGTAATAATTGGATATATTTTTCATATGAATTTATTTTATCAGTAAAGGGTTTTCCAAAATTATTTTGTCCATTAACAGAATGTTGGTAGTAATCTCCTACAAGTGTTACATTATTAATTTGTTTTAAAAATAATATTAAAAAGTTGTAATCATTCTTTCTAAAATCTTGGAATTCATCTATAAGGATATTATCAAAAAATATTAGAAATCTAGATGTTATTTTATGAATAAATTTTTCATTTTTTTTTGATTTTTTATTTAAATATAAAATTAGTTCAGAAAGCCGACCACAGAAAAATTTATTATTTTTATCAATATAATGACCTAAGTAATCTTGTTTTATATAGTAAGGATTAAATTTTTTATTTTCCGGAGGGTCTTTCATAGAAACACCCTCAATATTAAAAGGCTCAGTTTGAAAAATTTTAAAAATACTAGGTAAAAATGGTTGTATACAAAATTGATAAATGAAACTATGAAAGGTCATTATTTTGGTATATTTAGGAAGTGTGCCATAATTTTTTATTAATTCTCTTTGGATATTGTAAATATTTCTATTTGTAAAAGCTAAAATCATATTTCTTTCATTAGGATTTAAACAATTACATAATGTATATGTTTTCCCTGCACCAGCAACAGCTAATATTATTCGTTTATCCATTTAAACGCTTCCTTTACATATTTAGGTACTTGTAAATCAGCTTCATATTGTAAAATTTTATAAGCTACATCAACTTTATTATTAAGCATTTTTCCTAATATTGGTTTATTTTCTCCATTTTTTCCATAAATAATTTTATTAAATTTATAATCAGCAGTAGGATCAATTTTTCCTGCACATTTTTCTAAATCTGGATTTTGTTCATTACAATTATAAAGAGCTACTTCCCAAGTGAAATTTTTTAAATCATTATCCATAAAAATTTTTTGAGAAATAGATTGGGAATTATGTTCTTTCATGTAAGAAAGGTTGGTATCTTTTTCATCATTATCTGTAATTACAGCTATTTTTATATTTGTATTTTTTGTTATATCAAAGTATCTTTTATATGAGATGCCACCACAGGTTATAAGAGTAATACCATCTTGTGCTAAAGTTCTTTTATATATTTTTTTATAGAAATAAGGAAGTAATAAATATTCTGTAGGACCCTCTACTAAGATAGCTTTTTTTGATAATAATAAATGAAGTAAATTATTATTATCCAATTTTATAAAAAATTGGGCAGTTTCTTCGTCTATATTATCTAGTTTTGAAGTTTGATTAGTATTTGTTTCTATCCATAAAATATTTCGTAAATCTAATCGACTGGCAATCATACTATTATGCGTAGTAATAATCAGTTGAGAATCTTTAGAATAACTATTTATTGTAGATAACATTTGTTGTAAATTTGTGTAACATAAATGATTTTCAGGTTCTTCAATCATAATAACATCTAATTTACTATTAGATTTATCAAGAGCAATTTGTGTTTTTATAAGGTTTTCCATACCGCTTCCTTTATTTTCCAAAGGAATATCATTTTCCAATATAGAAATGATGTTTTCTAATATAATTTTTTTATAATTAATATCAAAAGTTCTATTATTGTTTAATTTTGGCAATGATAATTCTTTAAATAATAAAGATAAATTAGCTCTAAAAGAATTTTTAGCATGTATTTGTTCTTGTAAAGAATATCTAGAATGAAAAATTGTTTTATTAAAATAATTAAAAGTATTGTTGGTGTCTATAGAGCTTGTATCAATTAAAATAGATTTTAATGGTTGTTTTAATATAGAATATTTTTTACCTTGAAATGTAGACCAACTCATTTCGTAATATTCATAAGGTATTTCTTTAATTGTATTTGATAATATATTATCTGGAAATAAATCTTTATTAAATTCGCATTTAAATAAGATACCATAAGATGCTTCTTTAGGATTTAAAGAGTTTTCTCCATGAAATTCACTGCTTTTAAGATCAGTAGAATCTAATTCAAATATAATTTCTATTTTTATAGAAGGAAGATTTTCAAAAGAAGGGTCATCTTCAAAATTTTTTATGTTATCTTTATTCATTAAATCATGTAATATAGATTTATCAGAATTTCTATATTGTTGATTTAAAACAATGTTAAGTGCTTCTAATATAGTACTTTTACCTGCTTCATTTTCTCCAATAATAATATTTTTATTAGGATTAAAGGTAACAGTTAAATCTTTAAATTTTTTGAAACCAATAATTCTTAATTGTTTAATATAACACATATATTACTCCTTATACTAAGTATATATTTATTCATTTCTTTGGTGACAAAGAAACGAACCAAAGAAATCACCCGCTCACGCACTTTTGACTTTGTCAAAGATGCTAAAATGCGGGAAATGGTTAGGTGTTATTAAAGATTTTCAATAACTGGCGTTATCATTAAAATTTTAAAATGCGGGAAAAATTAGGTATTATTTATAGTTGTTCTTTTGGTGTTTTTCTTGGTCATGAAAGAAAAGCAATCGGACTATACAAACATTTGTTGTAATAGTCCTTTTTTTATTTGTTGCCAGTGTTCTAGCTGGGCTTTTTGGTTTTCGAGTTTGTGGTCAAATGCTGAAAGGAAATCTGCTATTTTTGTTTGTTCTTCTAAACAAGGTAAATCAATAATCATATCAGAAATCATATTCATTCGAACAGAATCAACAGAATTTTTTGCACTCATACGTTTAACTCTATTATAAAAATGAGAAGAAAAAAAGTAATAAAAATATTTAGCATGGGTATTTTTAAAATTAAACATACGATAACATCTTTGATGTAAATCATATTTTCCATTTACATAATGAAATACTTTTCCAGTACCAACACCATCGCCAACAGTTAAAGTAGCTTCTTCATCATATAAATATTTAGAACTTCTTTCAATAGTGGCAGAACGAACATAAAAAGGATATTTACCATTATCTATTTTATCTTGAGTATTACTTTTACCAGTAGAAATTGAACAAATTAATCCAATTTTTTTCTTTTCCCAATTAGGATAATTATTGCCGTTTTTATCTTTAAAGCGTAGTTTTTGGCTAAAGATTTGTTGTAGCAATCCTTTTTTCTGATTTTCTAGGCTAGAGATAGTATTTTCTAGGTTTTCTATTTTTTTATCTACTGTAGAAAGGAAATTAGCAATTTTTTTTTGTTCTTTGAAAGAAGGTATAAATAATATTATTTCAGAAATATCTTTTTTATTAATAGAACTAAAAGTACTTCCTTGACTTTTTTTTATTAATTGAAATAAGTTGTATTCTAAATTATATTTACCAAATATTTTATTACAATTAAAAGAAATGGCGGATAAACCGCGACCAATGCAAAATTCTTTATTAGCAATATTTATAGCACCAACAGGAGCACGTACGCTTAATAAAATATCTGTAGGATTTGCGGTTTTTTGTGGTTTAGTACACCAGTATTTTTCAATAGGATATTTATTAGTAAATTCAGCATTACCTTGTAAAAATGCGATACCGATTTCTTCATTATTGATAAAATTACTATCTGGAGATTGTCCCATAGTAATAGTACTAATATCTTCTAATTTTTTCTTTTCCCATTGTGGATAATCATTGCCGTTATTATCTTTAAATCTTAATTTTGGTATATTCAATATATCAACCTCCAATCTTATATTTTTAAAACTAATTTAAACTTTTATTTTAAATTTGCTATTTGGTTTTATATAAGGTAATAAAATTAATTCGCTGTCTAATAATTTAGCAATGGTATTGATTTTATTATCTTTTTGTTGTGCATGGGTGATGATTTGCATTTCTCCTGCGTAGCGTGCATAAAAGGCATTATCTAAGGTAATAGAGCCTATTTCTCTAGGGGCGATATATTCAGGGCAGATATATATTTGTTTGAATAATGCTCTACTTTCTTGGGTGCGAATGGCTCCGTCTGCTTCATCTAGGCGAGCGGTGAAGGTGTTTTCTTGTAAAATTTTTAGTATATCTTTATTTTGCGTTAATTTTTTTGCTTTTAATAAGATATATTCATCAGTTAAATTAGCTAATTCTTGGATTTCGTTTTCTGTAGGTAGGCTATCGCCGATAAAAATGGAGTCGATACCTAGTAATTTTAGATGTCGCATGGCAAGACTGGCTGTTTGATAGCGGTGCATTTCTAATGTTGGCAAGCCTTTTTTGATTGGTGAGCGAGCTTTGTTATAGCTAGGTATGAAAGCACCTACGGAAATATTATATTTATGAAGTAATTCGTTTTGTTGTTGTAATTTTTTTACGTTTAGACCTGTACCTTCACGAGGATAAAAATTATGGAGTGCATCAATATGTTGGAAATCTGTTTGGTAATGATTTAATTCATCAAGAAATTCTTGAGTGATAGTTGAGGCGTTGAATTGTAATTTTATATTTTGATGACTTAATTCGGCTATTTGCTCGGCACTGTAGCCAAAGTCTAAGCGAAGTGTAGTTATGCCAAGAGTAGCTAATTCTTGGATATTTAATGTATCTAAATTTAATAAGGCTAAAGTATTTGGCGATACATCACAGATTACTTCCATATTATATTTCTGTGTGAGTTTTAAAATTGTCTGTAAATCTTGTTGAAAATGGGAAATATCTGTTTCGGGTATGTGAAATGAGGTGAAAATGCGATTGAGATTATATTTATGGGCTAGATGAATTAAATTTAAATTTTCTTCTAATGTATTGTCTAAGCCAAGATA
Source organism: Megamonas sp. (assembly GCF_986095205.1). NCBI lineage: Bacteria > Bacillati > Bacillota > Negativicutes > Selenomonadales > Selenomonadaceae > Megamonas > Megamonas sp. Next base: position 14,809 of record NZ_CFQVBI010000011.1, read on the forward strand.
AATGGAAATGCCGTTTTGCAAAATATCACTCCTCAATAGGGTCGTTAAAGCCGATTATTAATGTGGCGATAAAGCCGAAAATATAGGCTGTGAAAAGTCCGATTAGATAATAAAGCATTTTGTCTGTACTTGCTGTAAGTGGTAGACCAGATAAGCCAATGGAGGTAGCACCTACATGGAAAAATGCTTGGACTGCACCACCGAAAGCACCGCCGATACAAGCGGAGATAAATGGTTTGCCAAGTGGTAAGGTTACACCGTAAATCAAAGGTTCGCCAATGCCCATGAAGCCGACAGGAAGGGCAGAAGCTATGGTTTGTTTTAATTTTTTATTTTTAGTTTTGAGATATACAGCGATAGAAGCACCGACTTGCCCTGCTCCTGCCATGGCTAAGATAGGCAGAAGGATAGTAACACCATATTGATTGAGCAGTTCAGCATGAATAGGTGTGAGTCCCTGATGAAGACCAGTCATAACAAGTGGTAAGAAGATACCGCCGATGATAAAGCCAGTGATAGCACCACCGGAATTAATTGCAGATGTTACAAGTACGCCGATAGTCTCAGCGATAATACCGCCGATAGGTTGTAAGATGAATAGAGCAGGGAAGGTGGCGATTAAAATTACAAGTAGTGGCGTTAAGAATAAATCTAAAATTTTCGGCACGATTTTGTGCAATTTGTTTTCTAACCATGAGGAAAAAGCTACTACTAATAAGACGGCAACGATACCACCACGACCTGCAAGTAAATCTATATTAAATAGGCTGATATTGTTGAGCATTGGGTGTGTGATAATGGCTGCCATAGTACCGCCGAGCATAGGAGAAGCATGGAATTCTTTGGCGGTGTTGATGCCAACAAAGATATTTAAACCGAAAAATACAGCATTTCCTGCTATTTGTAAAATTTGGATTGCAGGGTAGTTTGTAAGTGTAGGATCGATTTTGAAGGCAATATTTAATAATCCTGTGATTAAACCGCAAGCGATAAATGCAGGTATAAGTGGCATGAAGATATTAGAAATGCGTTTCAATAATAATTTAAAAGGTGTAGCATTTTTTTTGCGGATTTGTTGATGAAGTTCTTCGGCATTGCCAAATTGTTTTTGATTGTTATTTGTATCTTGATTTGTATTTTGAGCATTAGCTTCAAGATTTTTATTTGCATATAATTTTTTGAATTCAGTCGTTACTTCATTTATTTTTCCAGGGCCTAAGATGATTTGTAGTTCATTGTCATTTAAGTTTATGCCTAAGACATTGGGAATATTTTTTAATTCTTTTAACGGTAAATTAGTGATATCTTCTGTTTTTAATTGTAAGCGAAGTCTAGTCATACAATTAGTTATTTTTAAGATAGAAAATGACTTCATAAGTTCATAGATAGCAAAAGCTGTTTGTTGTAAATTCATAGAAACCTCGCAATTATTTTTTTATACTATTTAATGATTTGGAGATAAAACCTTCATTATTATTTAAGCTAGAGAGTGCTTCTTCATAGGAAATATTGGCAAGTAACATTAAAATTGCAGGTTTTACTTTGCCTTGAGTGATAGCTAAAGTATCAATAGCAGTTTGTCGGTCGCAATTAGTAGCTTCCATTAATATACGTCTTGCTCTTTCTTCGAGTTTTTTATTAGATGATTTTACATCAACCATTAAATTGCTATAGACTTTACCCAATTTTATCATGGTGCAAGTAGAGAGCATATTTAAAATCATTTTTTGGGCAGTACCTGCTTTCATACGTGTGCTACCTGTGATGGCTTCTGGGCCAGTCAAAGCTTCGATAGCGATTTTGGCATGGAAGCTGATTTCACTATTACTAGTGCAACTGATGGCGATAGTCAAGGCATTTATGCTATTGGCAAAATCTAGTCCACCGATTACATAAGGAGTTCTACCACTGGCTGCGATACCGACAACACAGTCTTTGGCAGATAAATTTTTTGCTTGTAAATCTTCTTGAGCAAGAGTCAAAGAATCTTCTGCACCTTCTTGAGCTTTGAAGATTGCATTATAACCACCTGCGATAATTCCCTGTACCATTTCAGGGTCAGTGCTGTAAGTTGGTGGACATTCCACAGCGTCTAAGATGCCAAGTCTACCTGATGTGCCAGCACCGATATAAAATAAACGACCACCGTCTTTGAGGCGAGATGTAATTTCATCAATAGCCATAGCAATCTGTGGCAATACATTACGGATAGCAATAGCTACGCGTTTATCTTCTTCGTTTAAAAGCATACACATTTCCAAAGTGGATACATTATCAATATTTAATGTATAAGGATTGCGTTTTTCAGTTAAGAGATTGTTTAAATTTATCATAAATAAAAGATACTCCTTTAAAAATATTTAATACATTTTTTCATTATAGATAATGGCTTTTTTATTGGCAAGGATAAGCTAGAAAATTTTAATTAATTTTAAATAATATTTTAAGTATAATTTAATTTTCTCATGATATATTTAATACATAAGATGTACATAAATAAAAAAAGATGTATAAAAGGTTGTGTAAATATGTTAAAATTAATTAAAGGACGTTTGAAAAATTTTATAGGAATAATAGCCCTAGCATGTTTTTTGTGTAGCCCTGTGAGTTATGCTGTACAACTATCCACAGTAAGTGCAGCTCCTCGTCATGAAGAAAGACATGATCCACCACCACCTCCTCCAAAACATGATAGACACGATAAAGATGATGATAATGATTACGATAAAGGAGATATCACAACTGCCGTGTTAATCGGTGGCGTAATTGGTGCAGTAATTGCTAAAAATACTTGATGTTTAATTTAATATGTATATAACTTTTAGATAGGGAGGGTAGCAAAATGAAAGAATTATTTTCTAAGCGAGCGAAAAAAATTATAACAGCTGTATCATTATCTTGTTTCTTATGCAGTCCAGTGAGTTATGTTTATAGTATGAATCAAGCTTCAGCAGCAGCTTTGAATACAAATGTTGCTTATGAACAGCAATTCAATACAGTCGGCTTTGATAAAGATGATCATTGGAATAGAGGTCGCTCTGATGAGGATAAGGATTGGAAAAAACCACCTCCACCTCGCGATGATGACAGAGATGATAAGCGACCACCTCGTCCTGATAGAGACGATGATGATTGGACTCCACCACCACCTCGTCATGATGATGATGACGATGATTGGGATAGAGATAGACCTCCACGTCATGACCGTGACGATAGAGATGACCGCGATGATGATAACGACAAAGATTATGATAAAGGCGATATCACAGCTGCAGTATTAATTGGCGGTGTAATCGGTGCTATCATTGCTAAAAACACTTAATAATATTATTAAATGATTTGAAAATTAAATATCGCAAAATAAATAAGCAAAAAATAAAAGGTAGATTATATATAAATTAATCTACCTTTTTGTTTTTTATTTATATTTTAGTTTAGAAATTATATTCCATACCCATGAGTACAGTTCTACCAGGAGCAGGGCAATCTCCATCTAAGAAAGAGCCGATAGTTTCATAAGATACATTGGTGATATTGGCTAATTTCAGATATGTTGACCATTGGTCATTGATTTTATAATTGAGATTAGCGTCAAGTATATAATAATTGCTATCGCTATAATAATTTGTATCTCTACCAGATACAGCATTTAGTAAAATATTATTATGCCATGTATCATCATGATAACTAAAGCGAAGTTTATAGCTACTTGGAGCTACTGCATTGACATCAGTTTGATTGCCGTTACCATCAGCAAAATCAGTATGTGCAATTGTACGAGTATAAGCAAGCGACATATCATATTTTGGACTGAAAATTTTATTATATTCTAATTGGAAACCGCGTTTTTTCTGATTTTCAAAATTTACAGCATGGAATTTATTATTTTCATATCGCCAGCCTAATGGATCATCTATATTTTCTAGGAAAGCATTGAAATTGATATTGCTTGTAGGATTTAATTTATAGCGTACACCTAGACTGCCTTTATAACCTGTTTCTGGTCGCAAACTAGGATTTCCTTGAATATGAGCATTATTAAAATATAAATCATCTAAAAATGGCGTAGCATAAATTTGACTCAAAGAAGCGTAGATAACAGTATTTTCATCAGGTTTATAATCTAAAGCACCATTAGAAACATATTTTCCACCGAATTCACTGTTATTATTGTAAGCAGATGTTCCAGTCAGTGTTAACTTATCAAAACGGCGAGTGCTTTGTAGGTAAACGGAAAAATTATCCATAGATTTATTATAATTGCCACTGAAAATATTATTGTAATCGTTGTTGATATTATCGACTTCATCTTTGCGATAAGTAAGTCCCGCAGAAATGGTGTGGTCTTTACTGATTTTCCAAGCATCATGCCAATCGATACCTTGAGTAGTATTTTCCCAGCGACTATAAGTTTTTTCATTTTCTTGCTCACTTAGACCAGTAGGGATATAGCTATCTCCTTGAGTATAATAGTGATAAATTGCTAAAAATGCTGGAGTCTCAGTATTTTCTTTATAATTATAAGTGAGTGCGAAATGATTGATTAATTTTTCATAATTATAATCCTGTGGATAATTTTTGGATATCCAAGTGCCTGTATCGTTGCTTAGATGACCATAGTCAAAAGTTAAAGAAGTGTTGTCGGTCAATTTCTTATCAATGCGATAAGCCATTTCACGGCGATTGTTGTCGGAATTTGGCATTTCATGAGTGTGGTCATCTGTGCCTTTATATTTCATATAATCGACATTATCAAAGCCACCAGTAGCTACCCATGACCAATCATCTAAGCTACCGCTTGTTATGGCTTTAACTTTCCAAGAGCCGTGTTCACCAGCAGCTAAATCAACAGTTGTTTCACGTTTATCGCCTTTTTTAGTAACGATATTGATAGCCCCAGCAGGAGTATCATAATTTAAATATGTAGAACCAACTGCACCATGAAGAATTTCGATGCGTTCTACATTCATTATAGATGGCAATAAATCTAAATCATAAGATGCACGACCGCTCATGATACCTTTATTCATATTCATGCGACGACCATCAACGAAGATAGCTACTCTATCATCTCCATCAATGCGCACTACCATATGAGAAGTATTCAGTGAGCCTGAATTTACAGTTACACCATTGGCATAAGAAAGAGCTTCTGCTAGATTTTTATAGTGATTATCGTGTATTTGTTCTTTAGTGATAATTGTAGTGTAATTAGGTGAAGCAATGAGATTATTATTTTCAACTAAGCTATGAGCATTAGGTGTTTCATTGGCAAATGTAGTGGGCATAAAACAGCTAAATGCACTAAGTGCTAATAAAAGAGAAAGAGATTTTTTAGAATACATAAGTTATGCTCCTTAATTAGAATTTTTGTCGTTGGATTTTGTAATAAAGATAAAGGGCAATAAAATATAGACATATTTTTTGCAAAAGACAACTAAAAAGAAAAATTAAACGTAGGCGAATTTTTTTGATAAATAAAGATATTTTATTGTAAAGCAAAGCGATAAGAAATAAAAATATATTCATTTTAGTTGTTCGTTGTTGGATTATATCATATAGACGAATGAGAATATTAGTAACTAATTTACCGATTAAAGTACCTAGCTGTGAAGTCAATAAACTCAATGTAGCAATGATAATCAAGCTGATGTCTATACCGATAAAATAAATAGTACTGATACCAAGTAATGGGATAATGATTAAGAATAATATTTTTATCAATAATACGTTAAAAAATACCATTAATAGATTGCGAAATAGACGTCTAGCTAATCTAGCATGAGTAATGATGAATTTATGAAATCGCGAGAAAGCTTGTCGCAAGGGGAATAAAGACCTGATAAATAAGCGTATATCTTTTAAGCGTTGACGTAAGTAATCAAATATCTGTAAAAATAATTGGCGTAAGTCATGTGGCAAACTGCGTAAGATATTATAAAAATTGCTAGGTGAAAAATTCAACAAAAATGATTTGATAAAACGCATAATATCATTGGTCGAAGGGATTATAGTATAAAAATTAGTAGCGAGTTGTTTTACAGATGAGAGGATATCTTTTAGTGAATTAAGCGATAGATTTAAATTCATCAAATGTTGAATGAAGTTGCTGAGTGGTAAAGGTAAGACTGTGAAAAACAAACAAATAATGACACCGAAAAAACGAAAAATAATGATGAGTAAAAAATGACGTAAAAATAAAAATGGTTTTCGTTTAAAGGCACGAAAGCGTAATTTAAATTTTTTTTGTTGTTTGCGTAAAATCATATAGATACCCTAAAAATGTGTTTTTTTATAGTATATAATTTTTAGAACTAGATTATCAAGGAATTATAGGGAAAGATATATAAAAAAAGACTATATTTAAACTAAGAGAAATTTTTAGTCTAAATATAGTCTTTAATTTTAGGAATTTAAAACTTCATTTATGGAAGTATGGCAAATGGAAATGGCTTTGTCTAATGTTTGTTTATCGATATTTAATGGCGGATTGAAATACAATACATCACCTAGAGGGCGAAGTAACAAACCTTTTTGGAGGGCATTTTTATATATTTGATAGCCAAGACGTTTTTTGCTGTCGAAAGCTTCTTTTGTATTTTTATCTTTTACAAGTTCAATGGCATTTATCAAGCCTAAATGGCGGATTTCACCGACATTTTTATGATTAGCAAAAGTTGCTTGTAATTTTTCATGGAGATATTTTGCCGTATCTTGAGCTTTGGCTAAAATATTTTCTTCACGCAATATTTTTTGTACGGCTAAAGCAGCACTACAGCCTAATGGATTGCCACTATAAGTATGGCTGTGCATAAACGCTTTGCCTTCATTATAATCTGCATAAAAAGCATCATAGATTTTTTGTGTAGTTATAGTTATCGCCATTGGCATATAGCCACCTGTCAAACCTTTGGAAATAGTCATGATATCAGGTGAAACATTTGTATAATCAAATGCAAACATCTTACCTGTGCGACCAAAGCCAGTTGCGATTTCATCAGCGATTAATAATACATTATATTCATCACAGAGTTTGCGAAGTTTTTCTAAATAAAGTGGTGGATAAATTCGCATACCAGCACTACCTTGAATGAGTGGTTCAACGATGACAGCTGCTAATTCATTGCCATATTTAGCGAAATCTTCTTCGGCGTGAATGAAACATTCACATTTACAAGTTTCACGATTTTGATGATAAGGGCAACGATAACAATCTGGCGCTGATGTATGTACAGCATTCATGAGCATTGGTTTGTAGATTTTGGCATATAAATCCATGCTACCTACGGATAAAGCACCGATTGTTTCACCGTGATAACCTTCGGATAAACACATAAAACGCTGTTTTTGCGGATTGCCTGTCTGATAATGGTATTGGAAAGCCATCTTTAAAGCACATTCTACAGAAGCAGAGCCATTATCACTGAAATTGAATTTGCATAAACCTTTAGGCACGACTTTAATCAATTCCTGACAAAGTTTGATAGCTGGTTTATGTGAAAGATTGGCAAAAATAACATGTTCTAGATTATCTAATTGATTTTTGATAGCTTCATTGATTTTAGGATTGGCATGTCCTAAGAGATTGCACCACCATGAGCTGATGATGTCGATATATTCTTTACCATTGATATCATAAAGATAAGAACCTTTTCCATGGTCGATAACGATAGGTTTTAATTCTTCATAATCTTTCATCTGTGAGCAAGGGTGCCAGATATATTTTAAATCTTCATCTATCCAATTAATATTACACATAAAATCAATCCATTTCTTTTGAATTTAATATTCAATTATATTTAGTTTTTAATTATAAATATAAACTTGCTAAAAATTTAGCATCAATGTCGATATCTTTATCATTTGGTTTTACTAAAGCTATGACAGGAATATCAGTTAAGTCTTCAATCATTTTGATATTATCTTCTTGCATAATGCCACCAGTGTAATTATTTAAAATAATTCCTTGTACTTTAATATTTTGATGTTTTAAGTATTCCACTGTTAACACTACAGAATTTATCGTGCCAAGACCAGCATCTGCAATAATCAATGTTGGCAGATGTAGCCATTTTATAATATCTGTGAGAAAATATTTAGCTTTATCATCATAGCGAATAGGACAGATTATACCACCACTGCCTTCAACTGTGACATAATCATAATTTTTTTGTACAGTAGCATAATCAGAAATTACAGTATCTTTTTCTACAGGATTGCCTTCGATTTTAGCAGCTAGATGAGGTGATACAGCATTTTTATATAAATAAGATAGTAAAGTTTGTTCATCTTGATGGATATTGGCAATGCGATTGACAAAGCCAGCATCACTTTCAGCGATATTATCAGCACCACTCAAGGCTGCTTTATAATAGCCAGCATTGAAATTAGCTTCGCGAAGTTTTTTTACTAATAGGGCAGTAACATAAGTTTTACCGATATCAGTTCCAGTTGCAGTAATAAAAAGACCTTTACTCATAAGATAAGACATCTCTTTTCTAAATAATTTATTTATAATGTTTTAAATTAGGTATGAGTTTTTTACCTAATATGGCAGCGAGAATGCAAAGAACTATATCGCCAGGAACAGCTAATAAGAAACAATATAAAACTACAGGCCAAATACCGATAGGAGTGTTTAAATAAAAATTGTTAATGATATATACATAGACCATACCAAAGGCATAAACGATTAAAAGATTGAGGAAGTTAACGCATAGTAGATAAATGAAAGATAATTTAGTGCGATTTTGAGTGAGATAGCCAGCGACATAAGCACCAAAGGCAAAACCAATTAGATAACCAAATGTTGGTTGAAAAATATATCCAGGGCCACCGCCTTCAGTGAAAATAGGAATACCGATTAAGCCAATGATTATATAAACACAGACACTGACAAAACCAAGATTAGCGCCCAAAAGAAGTCCAGCTAAAGTAGTAAATAATAATTGCAAAGTAAAGGGACAAACAGGAACTGGTACTTTAATAAAAGCACCGATCGCGATTAAAGCTACGAATAAAGATGATAAAATCATACTTTTCGTAGATAAAATTTCTTTTTTCTTTGTTAATATCATAAAATCACCAATTCAAAAGAGTTTATAGTTTATTTCTGGTATATAAAAGAAAATCTTCTCGTAATTTTCAGTTACTATAAAAGCCTGTTAATACGAGAAGTGTTTGGTATTGTTTTTATATTTAATATTAAATATGTAGAAACTTTAAAGGAGAATAAACTTATTGAAAGAAATTGTCACTGTGGTTCGAATATTTCAATAAGGTAAATTTTTAATAGTAGTATGGAGTGACAATTTCTTCCAATAAATAATATATAAACGAACAAATATAAATTAACATATATTTAAATTATTGTCAACTTATTTTTTAGAATGGTTTACAAAAGGAGCAAAAAAAACAGCCAATTAATATTGACTGTTTTTAAGATGGGGATAAATTAGTTTTGCTTGACAGGATAAAATCTTTATCATATGCTTTACTTAGCCTAGGTCTGTGCAATGATTAGGCTTTAAGTCACTATGAAACGGCAATTTCATGGTGGCTTTTTTATTTATATTAAGCATAAGTATCTGTCCTATCTATATAGTTTTAATAATATAATTATTAACCTCTAGTTTTACCACCAGCAACGTTGAATGTTACACCATGAACATAAGAAGCACGATGACTGCTTAAGAACATAACCATATCAGCAACTTCTGTTAATTTTCCATCACGTCCAAGTGGAGTTGTTTTTGTATTTGTATATCCAGCACGTAACTGTTCTACAGTGATACCACGAGTATAAGCTAAAGATTCTTCATAAGCTAATGTTCTAAGACCTGTAGCTTCTAAGATACCAGGAGCTACGCCAACAACGCGAACATGATGTTTACCTAATTCTTTAGCCCAAGAGCGAGTGAAAGAGTTAACAGCATTTTTAGTTGCAGCATAGATGCTCTGACCTTCAGAACCTTCAAGACCACTTTCAGAAGACATATTGATGATAACGCCTTCGCCATTTTTTACGAATTCATGTCCTAAAGCTTGTGCGCAAAGGTAAACACCTTTGATATTTACAGCAGAAACTTTATCAAAAACATTTTCATCTAATTCATATTTACCATATGGATCATCTTTATCTACTAAAAGACGAGGAATATTGATACCAGCGTTATTTACGAGGATATCTAATTTACCGAATTTTGCTTTACCAGCTTCTACCATAGCTTTTACGCTATCAGCTTTAGTAACATCAGTAGGAACATAGAGGAATTCTCCACTGCCTTCATGTAAATCATATTCAGGAGTTTGTGGGTTCATATCACAAACAACAACATTTGCACCATTATCTAAGAATGCTTGAACTACAGCTTTACCAATGCCAGAAGCACCACCAGTAACAACAGCTGTTTTACCTTCAAGGGCTAACCATGACATATAAAATCACTCCAATTTATATAATTTTGTTATTATTATTTATTATGCTTTGAAGATAGCTATTTCAGAGCCAACTGAAGGAAGGCTAACTGCTTTATCTTCAAGATAGAGACTACCTTCTAAGGATTCGCCTTCTTCATTATTATTGAAACGAAGAGCGATATGACCTAAATCTTTAAGATTTTTTTGAACTTCACAGCCTACTTCTACAATTTTGTATTCAGTATCGTTGATTTTTAAAATATCGCCAACTTCTACAGTATCAGTTAATTCATTACCAGTATGAAGTACGCAGAATTCAGCAAGTTCAGCAGGAGCATTTTCGTTGAAGAGAATAATCATTTTTTCACCGATAAAATCTTCTGCCATAGGACCTAAATCTTTAACAATAGTAGAATATATTTTTTTCATAATAAGATAATCTCCTTGTATTGATTATTGATAAATTAGCTTTCGTATAAACCGAAGCTAGCGAGCCATGCTAAAACAACATTGATTGGACCTGTGATAAAACGAGAATATAATACAGAAGGAACACCAACTTCAACAGTTTGAGGTTCAGCTTCAGCAAGACCTAAACCAACAGGGATAAAGTCGCAAGCAGCCTGAGCGTTGATAGCGAATAATGCAGGGAGTGCAAGACTAGGAGGAATATTGCCTTTACCGATTTCAACACCGATTAATACACCGATAACTTGAGCGATAACAGCGCCAGGGCCGAGGAATGGAGAAAGGAATGGGAAGGAACAAATTAATGCTAAGATAACAAGACCGATTACAGAGCCTGCAAGAGGTGTAAGTACATGAGCGATGATATCACCGATACCGCTTGCTAAGATTACCCCGATGAGCATGGAAACGAATGCCATGAAAGGTAAGATAGTTTTTAAGATTGTTTCAATAGTATCACGACCAGCTTGATATAAAGTAGCTGTGATATATCCCATGAATTTACCAACTTTAGCCATAAAGCCTACATCAGTTTGTTCAGTGATTTTTTTGCTTGTATCGTAAGTAGATTTTTTTGGTTCTTCTGCAGGTGCTTGTGCAACTTTTGGAGCATTAGCAGCATCTTCAGCGGAAGCATAAGAGATACAATTTTCTTTTACTGCGGATACGTAAATATCTTCTGTGATATATTTAGCCATAGGGCCGCTTGCACCAGTTGGATTTAAGTTGATTGTGTAGATGCGTTTTTTAGGATAAATACCGCAACGAAGTGTACCGCCACAGTCAATGATTACGCAGAGAATTTCATCATCAGGAACACTAGTTTTGAAACCATCAACAAGTTCGCAACCTGTTAATTCTGCGATTTTTTGAGATACAGGAGAAATAACCCCACCTGTAATATTGACAACTTTATTCTTTTTATCATCTGGTTTTAATACAAGAGGTCCGCCAAATCCGCCAGCACCAGCATTAACAATAACATCTTTATATTGAGCCATGATAAATATCTCCTTTATTTTATATACGAATTAAATTTGCTTGATAAAAATTAATGAGTAGTTTTTACTTTATCACTTAAAACTACGCCCTGTTGTTTAGATACATAAGCAGTAGTGAAGTCAGTGACAACGCCTCCGATGAAGTTGATTAAAATACCGATTAAGAAATAGCGAAGAGCTAAGTCTACTGTAGATAAACCAAGTTGAGTAATACCATTAGCAACACCTAAGAATACGAACAATTCACCAGGATTTACGTGTGGGAACAAACCATTTAATGTATGGCAAGAACGAGAAGCTGCTGCATAATAAGATGGTTTGTATCTTTCTGGCATGAATTTACCAAGAGATAAAGTCATTGGATTACAGAAGAAGAATGTACCAATAACAGGTAAAATCATGTAACGAGAAATAACATTACCAGCACAAAGATGAGCGAATTTTTCAACTTTATCAGTGCCGACAAAGAGGATAATTGCATTCATTGCTACCAATAAGCAGATGAGGGTAGGAACGATACCAGAAACAAGACCGATGAACGTTTCGCCACCTTTGTTAAACATACCAATAAAACCTTGAGCTAGTAGTACTAAAGTGTCCATAAATATTCTCTCCTTTAATTTAGAATTTTTTGATTATTGTGATGCATTTTCAATGCATGTGGACGCTTCTTTTTGTTGTTTTGTATATTGTTTATATTCTTCAACGGCAGATAAGATGGCAGAGCTTGTTTGTTTGTCAAAGTTTTGGCAGTCTTTTTCAGTGATTTCTGGAAGGTAATATCCATTTAATTCATTGAAATCTTTAAATCTAGCAAAACTTGTTACACCTTGTAGTTTTTTTCCGGTGATGATTTTACAGTCATCATCTATACATAAGAGTAACAGACAACCTGCTTTAAATCTGCCTCTGGCCTTGCCGATTGCGACTCGGCCAGATTGACGAAGATTTTTTAATTCCTTATTAAATTTTTTTAATTGGTAAATATTCAATAAACCTTGGAGAAGCCACATTACTATACCTAATACAATAAATGTCCAGAACATGAGAGCTTTCCTCCTTTTTATTTATCAACTGTTAAAATTAAGTAATTTTTTTGCAGTGCTTTCATCAGTGATTAAAATATTGATTAATTTTCCTTTTAATGCACTATAGATAGCTGGAACTTTTTCGTCAGAAGCTGCAACTCCGATTACATATTTGACTTTATGTAATTGAGAAAAAGGTATGGAGATTGTCCTATCTACAACTTCAGTTGGTACTTCGTTACCATTTTTATCATAAAAACGAGTGCAAGTTTCACCGATGATACGATTACCAAAGGAAGAAGTGATGTATTCTGATTTTAGTCCATCAGTCCAAATTACGTTGGAAGCAGATGTAGGAGAACCAATACCTAAAAAGGCTACATCTAATTTATCCCATAAGTCTTGAATTCTTAAATAATTAGTATCATTTATAATTGCTTTTTTTGTTTCTGTATTTTTCGTTATAGCTGGAGCATAAAGATAATGGCTTCTAGCTTGGAATGCATTTGCAACCTTATAGCAAATTGTATTTACATGAAGGTCAACATCTAAGCTTTCAGAACCACCAACCAAAGGTACGAAATCAGCATCAACAGCTGGGAAATTTTCGATAGCTGCTTGATAGCCAATAGCCCCCATGGAACGACCCCAATTAAAGCCGATTACCATTTTGTCCTTGATTAGACGTTTTAATAGATTTAGTCCGGCTTTACCCAAATTGGAATAAACTTCATCTTTATTTTCACTAGATGGGACGATATAGACTTCTTTTAAATTAAACTTTTCTTCTAACTGAGATTCAATTGTTTCAAAATTGTCTTGAGCTATGAAGATTTTTACAATACCAGTTTCTTTTGCTCTTTTTAGATATTTACTAACAGTAGAGCGGTCAATTCCTAATTTTTTAGCGATATCACTTTGTTTCATGTCGGCTCCATAATACATATGAGCGACTTTGACTAAAATTCTTCTAGATACGGGTTGCATGTTAAGACCTCTTTTCAAAATATAAATATTAAAGTTTAAATATCTATAGTTATTATAAACTAAGCTGTCTAAACATGCATCATCACATATGTGATGATATATCTCATTTGTTCCGACACCCATATAATAGCATTTATACCCCCATATTGTCAACACAAAAATAAAAAAAATATTTTAAATATGAATTTTCTGATAGTTCTTCTTAAATGTTTAAATTTATAGTAATTTAGCTCATACTTGACAGTTAGATATAGATGGATTATTATATATATAAAATTTTCGTAAGTTAAAGTGATAAAGTAAAAAAGTAAAAGGAGTATAAAAATGGTAAATCCTAAATTAAGAGATAATTTAACGGATCAGTTATGTAAGGCTATGTTAACACTCAAGGATACAGAAGAATGTTATCAGTTTTTTGAAGATATTTGTACAGTAAGTGAATTGAAAGCTTTGGCTCAAAGATTAGAAGTAGCTAGAATGCTTCGTGCTGGTCATACTTATGAAGAAGTTGTAGAACGCACAGGAGCGAGTACAGCGACAATTAGTCGAGTAAAGCGATGCTTAAATTATGGAGCAGATGGTTATGATACGGTATTGAACCGTTTAAAATAACAAAGGCAATGAATGGAGGAATATTTTTTATGAACAAAGGTCTATTATTAGAAATACCGTATGGAACAAGAGATTTTTTGCCAAAAGATGCAAAAGTAAAACGTGAGATTGAATCTAAATTGGCAAAAAATTTTAGTCTTTGGGGTTATGATGAAATTGTTACACCAACAATTGAATATGTAGATACTTTAACGATTAATAATCGTAGTGGCATAGAAACTCATCTATTTAAATTTTTTGATAAAAATAATAAAACAGTAGCTCTTCGTCATGAGATGACAACACCAATTGCGCGTGTAGCAGCTAGTAGAATGAGTGATGATATTCTTCCATATAAACTTTCTTATATTAGTAATGTATATCGTTATGAACAGACACAAGAAGGTCGTCAATGTGAATTTTATCAAGCTGGCGTAGAATTGATGGGGGTAGCTGAAGCCTTAGGTGATGCTGAGGTAATTGCTTTAGCTGTGGATAGTTTACAAAAAGTTGGCTTGAAAAATTTTGAGGTATGTATAGGTCAAGTTGATTTTATCAATGGCATTATGCAACAGATGGGATTATCTCAAGAAAAACAATTACAAATTAGACAAGCTTTAGAACAGAGAAACTTAGTGGATTTAACTAATGCTGTAGAAGATACAAAATTGCCTAAACAAGCAAAAGAAGCATTAAAATCTATTCCAATGTTACAGGGAAAAGAAGAAGTTTTAGAGATTGCAAATAATTTGGCATTGAATGAGCAAAGTAGAAAAGCTTTAGACAATCTACATGATATTTACACTTTATTGAAAGCATATAATTTAGCAGATTTTGTAAAATTCGATTTAGGTGTTATTCGTGATTTTGATTATTATACAGGTATGATTTTTGAAGTATATGCACCAATGATAGGTTATCCAATTTGCGGTGGCGGTAGATATGACAAAATGTTATCTGATTTTGGCACAGATTGCCCTGCTACAGGTTTTGCTATGGGTATAGAAAGATTGATGTTAGCTTTAGATAAACAAAATAATATTGATGAATTTGCGAGTGATGAAAATCAAAAGGATATATATGTTGCCTATACAAGTGATAAATTAAATGATGCTATTGCTTTAGTAAATGAATTGCGTGCTGAAGGAAAAGTTGTGGAATTAGCTTTAACAAATCAAACTAAGGCGCAAGCACAGCTTTATATCAAAAATAAATTATTTAAGGAATTAATTTATTTAGAATAATGATTAAGCGTATAAGACAATTTTGGCGAGCTATTAAAGCTAAATTGACAGTAGAAGACAAAGTATTTATTGATAAATATTTAAATGATGAAGAACAAAAATTATTTTTTGCCATGCAAGTCTATGACCAACGTCATGTATTGAATGTGGCATATACAGCACAAAAAATTATAGAGCAAAATCAATATGAAAATATAGATTGCAATTTATTGATAAGAGCTTGTTTACTTCATGATGTAGGTAGAACAGCTAAAGATATTTGTTTAATGGATAAAGTAACAAGTGTACTTTTAGGAAAATTTTTACCACAAAAGAGTAAACAATGGGCTAGTGAAGCTGAAAAGCTAAAATTAAATAAATCAAAAAGTTTTTGGCAAAAAAGAAGATATGCTTTGTATATTTATTACAATCATGCACAACTTGGCGCTGAAAAATTAAATGAATTAGGTCTTAATGATATTGCTGAAATAATAAGATATCATCATGAAAAAGTTGACTGTAAAGCTTGTGGTGAACTACAGATACTTTGTTTAGCGGATAGTTTAAATTGATAAAAAGAGGTTAGATTTTATGATAAAAGACGATATGCAATATTTAACGATAGCATTACCAAAAGGCAAATTATTTTATTTAGCTAAAGATTTATTTGCTAAAGTTGGTTTTGTAGCTGACAATTTAGAAGAAAAATCAAGAAAATTAGTCATAACTAATGAAGAATTAAAATTGAAATTTATCATAGCTAAAACGGCTGATGTGCCTACATATGTAGAACATGGAGCAGCAGATATAGGTGTTATTGGTAAAGACGTGTTGATGGAAGCTCAAAAAGATGTTTATGAATTATTGGATTTAGGTTTTGGCAGATGTCATTTGATGATGGCTGTGCCAAAAGATAAAAAAAGAGCAAAATTAACAGATTATACACATACACGTGTAGCAACTAAATTCCCTAATGTGGCAAAACAATTTTTCACAAGTAAAGGTATGCAGATGGAATATATAAAAATGAATGGTTCTATCGAATTAGGGCCAATCGTAGGTCTATCTGAAAGTATCGTCGATATAGTGGAAACAGGAACTACACTTCGTGAAAATAATTTAGAAGAAATAGCATTTATTGCTGAAGCTAGTGCTAGATTGATTGCCAATCGTGCAAGTTTTAAATTAAAATTTGACCGCATCAGTAAATTAGTAAAAGCTTTGGAAATGGAATTGGAAGGGGCTAATGAATAAATGGAAGTTTTAAAAGTAAAAGAATTAGGCTTAGAAGCAATACAAAAAAAATTAGATAAAGCCGCTTTCGATGAAGTGGAATTAAATCCTCGCATTCGTGGAAAAAATAAAGAATTATACGGTGAAGATTTAACAGCTAATCAGATTGTAGAACGCATTGTAAATGAAGTTCGCCATAATGGTGATGAAGCTGTAATCAAATATACAAAATTATTAGATGGAGCAGATTTCACACCTGAACAATTTTTAGTAACACAAGAAGAATATGCTCAAGCATATGAAGTAGCTGATGAAGATATCGTAAATTCTTTGCGTAAGGCTATTGAAAATGTACGTAGATATCACCAAGAACAGAAACCAAATTCATGGATTACATATAGAAATCATGGCTCTATATTAGGGCAATCTGTAATACCATTAGATAGAGTAGGCGTTTATGTTCCAGGTGGGACAGCAGCTTATCCTTCTTCTGTAGTGATGAATGTAATGCCAGCAAAAGTGGCAGGTGTTAAAGAAATCATCATGATGGCACCACCATCTCGTGATGGAAAATTAAATCCATATGTATTGATAGCTGCTAAAGAAGCAGGTGTTGATGCTATTTATAAAGTAGGTGGAGCTCAAGCTATAGCTGCTATGGCTTTTGGTACAGAAACTATTCCGAAAGTGGATAAAATCACAGGTCCTGGTAATATTTTCGTAACTCTTGCCAAAAAAGCAGTATATGGACATTGTGATATTGATATGCTAGCAGGTCCAAGTGAAATCTTGATTGTAGCAGATAAAACAGCAGACCCAGTATATACAGCAGCAGATATGTTAAGTCAGGCAGAACATGATATGCTCGCTTCTAGTATTGTACTCACTGATGATGAAACCTTAGCAGATAAAGTTTTGGCAGAAGTAGAAAAACAATTAGCTAAATTGCCTAGAAAAGAAATTGCCAAAGCATCTTTAGAAAGAAACGGTCGCATTATTTTGACTGAAAATCTCATGCAGGCAATGGAACTTGCGAACTACTCCGCACCAGAACATATGGAGATTTTGACTGAAAATCCATTTAGTTTACTTCCATATGTACGTCATGCAGGCGCAGTATTTTTAGGTGCTTATTCCCCTGAACCACTTGGAGATTATTTTGCAGGGCCAAACCATGTACTTCCTACAGGTGGCACAGCACGTTATTATTCTGTATTGAATACAGAAACATTTATGAAACGTACAAGCATAATTTCATATACACAAAAAGCTTTGCAAGAGGTAAGTTCTGATATCGTTCGTTTAGCTGAAGCAGAAGGATTACAAGCTCATGCAAATGCAATAAAATTAAGAGGTGAAAAAATTGATTAAATTAAAATATAGAACTGGTTTAAAAGATATGCCTAGCTATGATGTAGTGGAGCGTGATTGGGATATAAAGGTAAATGCAAATGAGTCTAATATGAATTTGCCACCAATAATTGAAGATAGATTGATGGCACGATTAGCTTCTGTAGCTTTTAACCGTTATCCTAATGAACAAGTTGAATTATTAGCAGAACAGATTGCTGATAATTTTAGATTAGATAAAGAAAATATTTTAATCGCTAATGGTTCAAGTGAAATTTTGGAAAAATTATTCTTCGCTTTTGGCGGTAGAGGTAGAAAAATAGTATATCCACAACCATCTTTTTCCATGTATAAAATCTATGCCAAATTTAGCGCTTCCATTGGTGTACCTGTGGATTTAAATGATGATTATACGTTCAATGCAAGTGATTTTGTCAATGCTGTAAAAGAAAATAAAGCTTCTCTTGCTGTCATTTGTTCCCCAAATAATCCTACTGGTACAAAAATTCCTATGGCAGATATTGAATATGTAGCTAAAAATATTAATTGTGCTTTAGTCATTGATGAAGCATATGTAGAATTTGATGGCAAGTCTGCAATGAGATTTTTAAAAGATTATCCACATTTGATGATTGCAAGAACTTTCTCTAAAGCTTATGGTTTAGCTAGTGCTAGAGTTGGTTATTTGATTGCTGATAAAAAAATCATTGAAATGGTAGGCAAAGCTTGTATGCCATATCATGTAAATGTATTATCTGCTATCACTGCTGATATAGTGTATCAAATGAGAGACGAATATATTCCACGCATTCAAATGACAGTGGCAGAAAGAAACCGCATGAGCGAACAGTTGAGCAAAATTGATGGAATAACAGTTTATCCATCTGCAACAAATTTCATTTTGATAAAATATGATAAAGCTGTAGCTTTAAATGAATATCTTGAAAATATCGGTATTGGTGTGCGTTCTTTTGGCAATGCTCCAAGACTTGAAAATTGCTTGCGCATTTCTATGGGAACTAGACCAGAAAATGATGTTGTGTATAAAGCTATAAAAGATTTTGTAGAAAGTCAAAATTAAAAGGATTGAATGGTATGGATTTAAATAAAAAACGCTGTGGTGCTATAAAACGCACTACAGCAGAAACAGCTATTGATATAAAATTAAATCTTGATGGCACAGGAAAATCAAATATTAAGACTAAAATAGGCTTTTTTGACCATATGTTGACTTTATTATCAGCGCATAGCTTGATAGATATGGATATTTTCTGTGATGGAGATATAGAAGTTGATGGTCATCATAGTGTAGAAGATTGTGGTATTGCCTTAGGGCAGGCATTTAAAGAAGCTATTGGTGATAAACGTGGTATAAATCGCTATGGAACTTTTTATGTTCCTATGGATGAAGCGTTAGCTTTGGTGTCTTTAGATATAAGTGGTAGACCTTATTTAGTATGTGATATGGGTGAATTAGCTCCGATGATTGGCGATTTTGATACAGAACTTGTCGAAGAATTTATGCGAGCTTTTGCCTTTAATGCTGGAATTACATTGCATATAAAAGTGATGTATGGAAAAAATTCTCATCATAAAGTAGAAGGTGTATTTAAAGCTTTAGGTCATGCTTTAAGACAAGCTGTAGAATTTGACCAGAGAGCATTAGATAAAATTCCTTCAACAAAAGGAGTATTAGAATAAGATAAAAATTTTTAGTTAAAGGAGTTATTCTAATGATTGCAATTGTGGATTATGGTGTAGGCAATTTATTTAGTGTGGAGAAAGCATTTTTGAAATTTTCTCCAGATGTAGTGCTTACAAGTGATGCAAAAGTAATAGAAAAAGCCGATAAAATTGTACTTCCTGGTGTAGGTGCTTTTGGTGATTGCATGAAAAATTTTGAGCAATCAGGCTTAAAAAATTCTGTTTTAGAAGCTATTGAACAAGGAAAACCTGTAATGGGAATTTGCGTAGGTGAACAAATCATGTTTGAAGGCAGTGAAGAGTCACCAGAAGTAAAAGGCTTAGGAATTTTTAAAGGCATGGTAAAAAAAATAAATGCTCCTGGGCTAAAAATTCCGCATATGGGTTGGAATTCTATTGTTATAGATGAAGAAAATAATCAGAATGTAAATATTAATTTATTTGCAGGATTGAAAGAAGAACCATATGTTTATTTTGTACATAGCTATCAGGCTTGTCCAGAAGATAAATCCATAATTTTAGCTAAATCTAGTTATGGCGAAGAATTGGTAGCTGCTGTAGGAAAAGATAATGTAGTAGCGACACAATTTCACCCTGAAAAATCAGGTGATATTGGTTTAAAAATTATTAAAAATTTTGTAGAAGGGTGAATGAAGATTGATTATTTTTCCAGCGATAGATATTAGAAATGGTAAGTGTGTACGCCTTGTAAAAGGTGATTTTAATCAGGAAACAGTATTTTCTGAACGTCCAGAAATCATGGCAAAAAAATGGGAAGATGAAGGCGGTCAGTACCTTCATTTAGTTGATTTAGATGGAGCTTTAAAGGGAAAATCACAGAATTTAGATGTTGTAGAAATGATATTAAAAACAGTGAATATCCCTGTAGAACTTGGTGGCGGTATTCGTACTATGGAAAATATCAAACAAGTTTTAGATATGGGTGTTAGTCGTGTTATTTTGGGTTCTGTAGCTGTAAAAGATCCGCAATTAGTAAAAGAGGCTTGTAAAAAATATGGCAGTGAACGCATTGTTGTAGGTATTGATGCTAAAGATGGCATTGTAGCCGTTGATGGCTGGGGTGTATCTGGCAATGTGGAAGCGAAAGAATTGGCTAAAAAAATGGCTGAAGCTGGTGTAAAACATATTATTTATACAGATATTTCTCGTGATGGTACTTTATCTGGTGTAAATGCAAAAGCGACAGCAGAACTTGCAAGTTATAGTGGAGTAAAAGTAGTAGCTTCTGGCGGAGTATCTTCTATTGAAGATATTAAAATTTTAAAAGGCTATGAACAAGATGGTATTGAAGGTGTAATCGTAGGTAAAGCTATTTATACAGATAATTTATCTTTACAAGAGGCTATAAAAATAGCTAAGGAGGGATAAATAATGTACACAAAAAGAATAATCCCTTGTCTTGATGTAAAAGCAGGACGAGTTGTTAAAGGAACAAATTTCGTTTCTTTGCGCGATGCAGGCGATCCTATAGAACTTGCTTCTGTATATGATAAAGAAATGGCTGACGAACTTGTTTTTTTAGATATAACAGCTTCTAATGAACAACGTGATACTATTGTAAAAGTAGCAAATGATTGTGCAAGTCAAGTTTTCATTCCATTTACCATTGGTGGAGGAATTAGAACTGTAGAAGACATGCGCAAAATGCTCAAGGCTGGTGCAGATAAAGTATCTATGAATACAGCAGCGATAAAAGATCCTTCTATAATCAAAGAAGGAGCAGAAAAATTTGGCAATCAATGTATCGTGCTTGCTGTAGATGCTAAACGAAATGGCGAAAATTCTTGGGAAGTTTATATAAATGGTGGTAGAACACCAACGGGAATAGATTGTTTAGAATGGGTGAAAAAAGCAGTTTCTTTGGGAGCCGGTGAAATCTTGCTCACAAGTATGGACGCTGATGGTACAAAAAATGGTTATGACATACTACTTACGCGTGCAGTTTCAGAAGCTGTAAATGTACCAGTAATTGCTTCAGGTGGAGCAGGAAAATTAGAACATTTTTACGAAGTATTAACAGAAGGAAAAGCTGATGCAGTACTTGCTGCTTCAGTATTCCATTATGGAGAATTTAGTATTCGCCAAGTAAAAGAATACTTAAAATTTCGTGGTGTGGAGGTTAGATTGTAATGATAGATATCGACAAAGTAAAATTTGATGAAAAAGGCTTGGTGCCAGCTGTAGTGCAGGAAGCTAATGGTAAAGTTTTGATGCTTGCATATATGAATAAAGAATCACTACAAAAAACTATAGAAACAGGATATACATGGTTTTATAGTCGTTCTCGTCAAGAACTTTGGAATAAAGGGGCAACTTCTGGCAATAAACAATCTGTCAGTGAAATTTATTATGATTGTGATGGTGATACTTTGTTGGTAAAAGTTCATCAAACAGGTATGGCTTGTCATACTGGCACATATACTTGCTTTACTGACCGCAGATTATTTCCAGATAGTAAAGATTTAGTACCTATGGCTCAACCACAGGATAATACTTCTATTGCTAAAGTTTTAAATGATTTATATGCAACAATTAAAGACCGTCAAGTAAATCCAGTAGAAGGTTCATATACTAATTATTTATTTGAAAAAGGTCAAGATAAAATCCTGAAAAAAGTAGGCGAAGAATGTACAGAAACAATAATTGCTTCTAAAAATATGGATAAAGAAGAAATTCTTTATGAAATGAGCGATTTATGGTATCATTGTCTTGTTTTATTGGCATATCATAATATTACTCCAGATGATTTATTAGCTGAATTGATGAGCAGAAGAAATGGTGGAGAATATCATAGATTTGGCAAAAAAGAAATCAAAAAAAATAAATCTTGATGAGGAGAATTAATAATGGGACAAGCTAGGCTTGATTATATGAAAGATTCTGCATGGAAGCGTGGTACTGCAAAAAAAATAGATAAATTGCCACCATTTGAATTGCCATATGCAAAAGATGCTGTATTAGTTGACCTTGTAGATCCAGATATTTTACCTGATAGTCAGGTGAATTTTTTGGAAATGATAGAAGTTCGTGCTACACTTCGTCAATATGATGATACGAAAGAGTTATCTAATAAAGAATTATCATATCTTTTATGGTGTACTCAGGGCGTAAAAATGGTAATGCAGACAAAGACTATTAGAAATGTACCATCTGCTGGCGGTAGAAATGCATTAGAAACGTTTTTATATATTCGCCGTGTTGAAGGCATAAAACCAGGTTTATATCGCTTTTTACCATTAGAGCATAAATTATTATTAGTATCTGATGCAGAAGATATTGAAGAAAAAATCTGTAGCCAATTCTCTACAGTAGGTGTAGCAAATAATGCAGCTGTAGTATTTTTATGGACAGCTGTTTATGAA
The DNA here is from genome assembly GCF_986095205.1 of Megamonas sp. Classification (NCBI taxonomy): domain Bacteria; kingdom Bacillati; phylum Bacillota; class Negativicutes; order Selenomonadales; family Selenomonadaceae; genus Megamonas; species Megamonas sp. Next base: position 38,196 of record NZ_CFQVBI010000011.1, read on the forward strand.
AGAATGGATTGCATGTTTGGTGAAAGAGCATATCGCTATATTTATTTAGATGCTGGACATGTTTGCCAAAACTTATATTTAGCAGCACAGACAATGCATATAAAAGTATGTGCATTAGGTGCTTTTGATGATGAAGTTTTAAATCAAAATCTCGGTTTTGATGGAGAAAATCAATTTGTTGTCTATGGTGCTGGTGTAGGTAAATAATTTTTAATTGCATAATATAAAAATAAGTAAAACCTCAAGAGTTATATAATAATTCTTGAGGTTTTTGTCATAAAAATATTCTTTTTTATTGCCAAAATAATTTTTATAGTATATATTTATTTTAGTTATTTACAAAAATTTTACATATAAAATAAATAGACTTAAGAAAGGGCGTTTTGTGTTGTTAAATAAAGGTTTTATAGGAAAACTTACAGGTTATTTACAAAGAATTTTTGATGAACATTTTATGTTTATCATGATTTTATTTATAATTAATAGTTTAACTACAGCGTGGTCACTTTTTGATGAAGATAAAATTGACGTGGCGATTGGATATATTTTTTCTGTATGGCTAGGTTCATTGATAATAACTTGTCTTATTGATTTATTGCCAAAACGATTTTTGCAAAAAATTGTAAAAACGGTATTGGTCATACCAATAGGGCTTATATTTATCGGTGAATTTTTTACAATGTATTGCTATAAGGCTTTGATTGGCACAGGTATTATAAATTCTGCACTTGAAACAAATATGCGAGAAGCTACAGAATTTTTCTCTATGTATATAGGTTTTTCAGGAGTGGCTTCTGTCATTGTTTTAATTGCTTTAATTGTAGGTTTATATAAATATAATCCACTGAAAAAAATCACTTTAAAACAAAAGACAAAATCAGGTATAGTATGTACTTTGATGGTTTTAAGTGTGTTTTATACTATAAGAATGTTTACTGTATATACAGACTTTATTTGGGACGATGAAGTCTTACCAGTGCAAAGGGTATATGCTTCTACTTCTGTCGCTGTAAGAAATATGCAGGCGTATAGAGAGCTTTCTTCTCAAGTAAATAGTAAGGTAGAACTCACAGAAAATAAGAGTGAAATAAAAAATATTGTATTTATTTTAGGTGAGTCTACAAATAGAAATCATATGCATCTTTATGGATATTATTTACCGAATACACCAAATCTTGATGCTTTAAATGAAAAAGGTGAAATCAGTGTTTTCCGCGATGTAGTAAGTCCTCATTCTACTACAATTGCTGTATTGAGTAAGTTATTTACATTTTGTAATCGTGAATCAGACCAAGAATGGTATCATTACAATAATTTAATTGATGTAATGAATGCTGCAGGATATAAGACATATTGGTTATCTAATCAGGAAACTTCAGGTGTTTGGGGCAATGTAGCTCAGATTTATGCAGCTCATAGTGATGTGAGTGCATTCACTCGTATTCGCGATTCAAGAGAAGATTATGGTATCGTTGATGGCGAATTATTCCCTCTTATTGATGATGCTATAGCAAATAGAAGTGAAGATAAAAATTTCTATGTAGTTCATTTGATGGGCGGACATGGATTATATTATAATCGTTTCCCTTATAGTTTTAGTAAATTTAGTAAAGATGATATCAATTTACCAATTACAGATGGTAAAAAAGAAATCGTAGCTCAATATGATAATGCGCTTTATTATAATGATTATATAGTAAGCAGTATTATTGATAAATTCCGTGATAGTGAAACTTTAGTTATTTATGTTCCTGACCACGGTGAAGCTGTATATGATGAAGGCGAAGATATGTCTGGTCATATTGAAGAAAATCCTACACATCATATGATTGAAATACCAGTTATTATGTGGGCATCAGAAAAATTCAGAGCAAAATATCCTGAAAAATGGGAGCAAATCAAAAAAGCTGCTGATAGACCTTATATGACAGATGATATGATTCATACTGTTATGGATTTAGCAGATATAAAAACAGCTGAATTTGACCCTACAAGAAGCATTGTAAATGATAAATTCAATGCACAAAGACCTCGTATCTTTGATGGTATGGATTATGATACAGAAATAAAAAATAAAAGATAAATAATAGAAAAATCCCTAATACGGCATTTTGCTGTATTGGGGATTTTTTTTTGCTGTTTATAGTATGATTTTTTACTGTTTTTACATTATTTTTGCATATATATTGCTTGTTTTTACAAAGTTTATATAAATTTACAAGATTTTCATAAAATTATTACAAGATAATGATAGAGGTAAAAGTTAAATTTTGGTTAAATAGATGATGTTGAATTAAGTATGTTATTAAGATTAAAAATTAATTGAATGAGGGTAAAAAATGTTAGAGTTAAAAAAGATTAGGAAATCATATGAAGGAATAGAAGTTCTTAAAAATATTAATTTAAAAATAGAAAAAGGAGAAATCGTTTCTATTTTGGGACCATCTGGTTGTGGTAAAACTACTTTATTAAATTTAATTTTAGGGCTTACTCAAGTGAGTGAAGGTAGAATTATTTTTGATGGTGAAGATATAACACAGATGCCAATGGAAAAACGTGGTTTTAATATCGTATTTCAGGATTATGCGTTATTCCCTAATTTAAATGTATATGAAAATATTGTTTACGGATTAAAAAATAAGCCAAATATTTCTACAACAAAAGAAGTTCAAGACTTAATCAATTTATTAGGTTTAGGCAAACATTTAACAAAGAAAATCGAAGAATTATCTGGTGGGCAAAAACAAAGAACTGCACTTGCTAGAACTTTGGTTATGAAACCTAAAATTTTATTATTAGATGAGCCATTATCTGCTTTAGATGGTGTTATCAAAGAATCTATCAAACAGAAAATTAAAGAAATAGCTCGTGATTTTAAATTGACTACAATCATAGTTACACATGACCCAGAAGAAGCATTGACTTTATCTGATAAAGTTTTGATTGTAAATGAAGGTCAGATTTCTCAATTTGGTACACCAGAGGAAATTATCAAAAAACCTGCAAATGATTTTGTTAGTGAATTTATTTTACGTCAGCTAGAAATCAAACGAAATAATATCTTAGAATTATTTTGGGATGGTAACAATAGAGATAGAAAAGAGATTCTTCAGGTGGGTTAATGATGAATATTTTAAAAACTAAACAAAAAGAATTACAGATGATTTTTATAGCTGTAATTATAATTTTTGCAGGATTTTTATTACTACCGTTTATAGAAATTTTATATCAATCTATAGCAGTAGGTGATGGTGTAGGCTTAAAACACTTTGCCACAATGTTAGATGAAGATAAATTCGCTACGGCTTTTGGCAATAGTATAGCAATTGCTTCAACTAGTGCGATTTTAAGTACGTTATTAGCATTTATTTTAGCCTATACTATCCATTATACAAATATAAATAAAACAGCTAAGCGTTTAATTCAAATATTGGCTATAGCACCTATGTTTTTGCCAACAATTACATATGGATTTGCAATAATTTATTCTTTAGGAAAACAAGGTTTTTTAACAAAAGTATTCAATATACAAATTGATATTTATGGTTTTAATGGTTTGTTGATAGGTTATATAATCTACACCATGCCAATAGCATTTTTACTCATTTATAATGCTATGAAATATATCGATAAGAAATTCATGATTGTATCAAAAATCATGGGCGATAGTTTATTTAAAACTTTTAGACAGACACTTATTAGACCATTATTAGGAACACTTGCAGCTTCATTTATACAATGCTTTTTCTTATGTTTCACAGATTATGGTATTCCAGCTTCAGTCGGTGGTAAATATCAGGTAATTGCTACAGTTTTATATGAAGAAATGATGGGAAGTATTCCTGATTTTAATCGTGGTGCTGTAGTAGCTATTGTGATGTTATTACCATCAATTATCAGTATTGCTTTATTATGTTATCTACAACGTTATAATGTGCGTTATAACAAAATTTCTCAGGTGGAATTGAAAGTAAACAAAGTACGTGATTTTGTTTGGGGCGGATTATCTACTGTTATTTTAGTGATGATTTTATCCATGTTCGTTGTAATCTTCATGATACCATTTATTGATGAATGGCCATATCGTATGCAATTTACAACAGCACATCTTGTAGAAATTTTAAATGATTCTAGCATTATTGATGTATATACAAATTCCTTATTAGTGGCTACTTTATCTGCTGTAGTGGGACTTGTTGTATCTTATGGTGCAGCTTTAATCACTGCTAGAAGTAATTTTATCAATGAAAAGAAATTTGCCATTGAAGCGATTGCTTTGATTACAAATACAATTCCAGGTATGGTAATTGGTATTGCTTATATGATGTTTTTTTCAGGAACTACACTACAAAATACTTTTGCTTTAATCATCATTTGTAATGTAATTCACTTCTTCTCCACACCATATTTAATGCTTAAAAATTCCTTAGAAAAATTAAATAAATCATGGGAAAATACAGCTTTGTTGATGGGCGATAGTTGGTTTAAAACATTATATAGAATTATCACACCAAATATAAAAACTACTATTTTTGAAGTATTAGGTTATTACTTTATCAATGCCATGGTAACTATTAGTGCAGTTATTTTTATAGCTGGTGCTCAGACTATGGTTATTACAGCCAAAATAAAAGAATTACAGTATTTTGGTAAATTTAATGAAATCTTCGTATTATCCATGCTGATTTTAGCTACAAATTTAATTGTAAAAGGTCTATTGACTGTATTAGCTAAAAAGAAAATTAGTGTGAAAAAAGAGAAAAAAGAAATGATAACAAAGGGAGAGGCTATAGTATGAAAAAGAAAAAAATCTTATCAATGTTATTAGCAGGTACGGCATTATGTGCGTCTATGCTATTTGGTGGTTGTGGTACATCTGGTAGCGATAGTGCATCTAGTGGAAATGATGGAAAAGTAGTTATTTATTCTAATGCAGATGATGAAGCAGTAGATGCTATGAAAAAAGCATTAGATAACAATGGTTTTAAAGATAAATATATGTTCCAGACTTTCGGTACTTCTGAACTTGGCGGTAAATTAATGGTAGAAGGTAAAAATATTGAAGCTGATGTAGTAACTATGAGTTCTTTCTACTTAGATAGTGCACAAGAAAAAAATAAAATGTTCACAGATTTAACTTTTGATTATAAACCATTAACTGAAAAAGTTAATTTCTATGCACCAATCACTTCTCAAGAAGGCACTATCATTGTAAATACTGAAAAATTAAAAGAAGCAAATCTTCCAATGCCAAAAAGCATCAAAGATTTAGCAAATCCTATTTATAAAGACCAAATTTCTGTAACAGATGTAAAAGCATCATCTACAGCTTGGTTATTAATTCAAGGTTTAGTTTCTGCTTACGGTGATGAAGAAGCTAAAAATATTTTAGGTGGCATTTATAAAAATGCAGGTCCACATATTGAAAATTCTGGTTCTGCACCACTTAAAAAAGTTCGTGCTGGTGAAGTGGCTATCGGTTTTGGTTTAAGACAGCAGGCTGTTGCTGATAAATTAAAAGGTTTACCTATTGATTTTGTAGATCCAACAGAAGGTAATTTCTCTTTGACTGAATCTATTGCAGTTGTAGATAAGGGCGATAAAACAAATCCACTTGCAATGCAAATGGCAGAATGTATTATTCACAATGCTAGAGTAGATTTATTAAAATCTTATCCAAATCCAATTTATGAAGGTGAAGCTTCTGATTCTGTAAATAAATCAGCATATCCAAAAACTTTTGTTGAAAAATTATCTGTTGATTTATTGAAAAAACATCAAGATTTATCTGAAGCAGCTAAACAACTTTAATTTTAATGATTTATTTTAGGGTATATGTAGTTAAATACAATTAATATGCAGAATAAGAAATTTCTTAATACAAAGAGAAAATCTTTAGTATTAGGAAATTTCTTAATGTAGAGGACAGTTTGATATTTTTAGTTAACATGATTATAAAGAAAGGTGTATAAAAATGAAAAATTATAAATTATTAACTCCAGGGCCACTCACTACTACTGAAACAGTGAAAAAAGAAATGATGTTTGACCATTGCACATGGGACGATGATTACAAAAAAATTACATTATCCATCATTGATGATTTATTAGAATTAGCACATGTAGATAAAGAAAAATATACAGCAATTCTCATGCAGGGCAGTGGAACTTTTGGTGTAGAATCTGTACTTACTTCTGTTGTTGGCGAAGATGATTGTTTATTAATTTGTGCAAATGGCGCTTATGGTAAACGTATGGCAGAGATTGCTCAACATGCCAAAATAACTTATAAAATGTATTTACAAGATTTTGATAAAATTCCAGATGCAAAAGTTGTAGAAGAATTATTGCAGGAAAATCCACAAATTACACATGTTTCTATAGTTCATAGTGAAACAACTTCTGGTACTTTAAATGATATTGAAGCTGTGGCAAAAGTAGTTAAAGCATATGGAAAAACTTTAATAGTTGATGCTATGTCTAGCTTTGGTGGTGTGGATATTGAAGTTGAAAAATTAGGCATTGATTTTATCATCAGTAGTGCAAATAAATGTATTCAGGGTGTGCCAGGTTTTTCCTTTATCATTTGCAATCGTGAAAAATTAATGCAATCTAAAGGTAAAGCAAGAAGTCTTTCTTTAGATTTATATGAACAATGGGAAACTATGAGCAAAGATGGTAAATGGAGATTTACTTCACCTACACATGTAGTATTAGCTTTTGCTCAAGCTATTAAAGAATTAAAAGCAGAAGGCGGTATTGTAGCTAGAAATAAACGTTATAGCGAAAATAATCGCATTCTTATCGAAGAAATGGCAAAACTTGGTATAAAACCATATATTGAAAGCACTCATCAAGGTCCAATCATTACTACATTCTATTATCCAGAAAATAGTAATTTTGATTTTGCTGAAATGTATCAATATATTAAAGACAGAGGATATGCTATTTATCCAGGTAAAGTAACAGACATTCAGACTTTCCGCATTGGTACTATTGGGGAAATTTATCCAGAAGATATGTATAAATTATCTAGCATTATGACAGATTTTCTTAATAGTAAAAAATAATTGTAGTTGAGATTTTAATTTTAGTGGAGATTTAATTAAGTAAGGAGAATTTTTATTAATGAAATACGAAGGTATTATTTTTGATTGGGCAGGTACTACAGTAGATTATGGTTGTATGGCACCAGTGAGAGCTTTTGATGAAGCTTTTAAATCTTTTGGCATTGAACCTACAATGGAAGAAATCAGAAAACCAATGGGAATGTTAAAAATTGACCATGTAAGAACAATGCTTCAAATGGAACGCATTAATAATTTATGGAAAGAAAAATATAATCGAGATTGGACAGAAGATGACGTACAAAAAATCTATGAAATCAGTGAACGTAAAATCTTTGAAGTTTTAGATAAATATACAGATATAAAACCACATGTATTAGAAACAATTATTGAAATTAGAAATAAAGGCTTAAAAATTGGTTCTACTACAGGTTATACAAGTGATATGATGAAAATCGTAACAGATAGAGCAAAACAGCAAGGATATACTCCAGATTTTTGGATTAGCCCTGATATGGTAAATAGTAAAGGTCGTCCATATCCTTATATGATTTTCCGCAATATGGAAGTTTTAGAATTAACTTCTGTGGATAAAGTATTAAAAGTTGGTGATACTATTGCAGATATTAAAGAAGGCGTTAATGCTGGTATTGATACTGTAGGTATCATCGAAGGCAGTTCTTTGATGGGCTTAAGTCAAGAAGAATATGAAGCACTATCTGAAGATAAGAAAAATGAAATAGATTTAAAAGTAGTATCTGTATATCAAGATGCTGGTGCGAAATATATTATTAGAGATATCAGTGGTTTATTAGATATTTTAAAATAATAGATGAATTTATAAAGGCTGTAATAATTGAATGTGATAAATTATTACAGCCTTTTTTGATGAGATTTTTAATTAAATTTTATAATTTTAAAATTTGAATTTCACAAAGATTATTTATAATGTAGTTAGTTAAAATAATTTATAAGTATTTTGTGGTATTAAGTTTTTAAACTTATAATGATTGTGAGGGATTATATTATGTTTAAAGGAAGAAAACTAGCTGCAATGGATTTGATGTCTAAAAATTTAATGGTTATGATAAAATCTATGCAAAATAAAATGAAAGAAATCTTTAAACATAATTTTTATAAGTGTTCTTTAAATAAAAAAGTGCCTCCGGAAAGAAAAATCTCTATGCTTAAATTTGGTTGATAATTTTCCATTTTTAAACATAGAGATTTTTTTATTTTTGTTGATTTTTAAAGAATTGATAATAATAAGGTTTCATTTCTTTGCGATTTTTGATAGGTGGCCATAAATCGCCAATAGCTGTTGTACGCATAGCAGCACTTAAATGTTCATATAAAAGAGGATTTTCTTTAGATAATTCTTCAATTAAATTTTTAGCTTTTTGACGCATTGTATTGCCATTGAATGGACATGGTGGAGCACAAGGTTCTTGACCATGAAGTGAGATGGCATTTCTTATTTCTTCTTCACGGAAATAAAGCAGTGGTCTGATTACAGTTACATCAGAACGGCTTAAATAAGTAGATGGCATGAAAGTCTTTAATTGACCAGAATAAAATAAATTCATGAAGAAAGTTTCTACTGCGTCATCATGATTGTGAGCATAGGCTATTTTATTATAACCGTGTTCCTTGGCATAGCCATTGATTGCACCACGGCGAAAGAAAGCACAGGAATAACAAGCATTTTTATTATCTTGATTAGCGATAGTTTCAGCGATATTTACTTCATGAATATGGTAAGGCATGTTTAATTTATCGCAGAATTTTTGCATAGCTTTGCAAGAAAAATCTTTAGTAAACATAGGATTTATGGTGATTGCTCCTAGTGTGAAATTTTTCTTTAAAGTATTTTTTAATTCTGTTAAAGCGTATGCCATAAATAGGCTATCTTTGCCACCAGATAGACCGATTAGGATTTTATCATTATCTTCAATTAATTGAAATTCAACAACTGCACGGATTATGCGACTTAAATATTCTTTAGGTAAGGGTTGCATAAAAAAATCCTTTCTTATAATAAATATTTGATAAATAGTTAGTTTGTCTTATTTAAATAAATAATAGATAAAAGGTAGGATAAATGAATTATACAAAAGATAATATCTTTTATCAATCATAGCTTTTAAATTTTATGTAATATTGTTATAATAGAAAACAAAGCTATTAATTTGTAATGGAGGTTTTTCAACCTATGAGTGAACAAAAAGTAATTTATGCTATTGGTCATAGAAATCCAGATACAGACTCCATCTGTTCTGCAATAGCATATGCAAATTTAAAACGCAATATGGGCTGTGAAAATGTTGTACCAGCTCGTGCAGGTAGTGTAAACAAAGAAACTAAATATGCTTTAGAATATTTCGGTGTAGAAGCTCCTCAGCTTGTAAGTGATATTTATCCAAGAGTTAAAGATATTGCTGTTAAAGTACAAAAATCTGTAAAAGCAACAGATAATCTTCGTACTTTAGGTATGGCTATGAAAGAATGCAATCTTCGTTCTATACCTGTAGTTGATGATGAAAATAAATTAATTGGTATGGCTAGCGTTAGTGATTTAGCAAAAGCTTATTTCCAAGAAATCACATTAGATAGTGTATCTGCTTCTGGTGCTTGCATCAACGATATTGCTAATGTTATTGAAGCTGATGTTTTAGTTGCTGGCAATAACGAAGGCAAAATCAATGGCGAAATCAAAGTAGCTGCTGCTTGCATGGAAAAAGTTGCAGAAAGCATCAAAGCTGGCGATGTAGTAATCATCGGCAATAGACCAGAATCTGCATTTATTAAATGCATTGATTTAAAAGTTGCTTGTGTAATCATCACAGGAAATACAACTATTTCTGATGAAGTAGTTACTAAAGCAAAAGCTGAAAATGTAATGATTTTATCTACAGCATTTGACACTTATAGCACAGCTCGTCTTATCAGCCAATGTGCCCCAATTTCTAGCATTATGACTACAGATGTAATTTCTTTCAAACCATCTGATATGTTAAGTGATATCAAAGGTGTATTAGAAGCAAATGAATACCGCAATTATCCAGTAGTAGAAAATGGTAAATTAGTTGGTATCGTAAATAAAGATAAATTCATGATGCCTGAAAAACAACAGATTATTTTAACAGACCACAATGAATTAGCTCAAGCTGTTGAAGGTATTGAATCTGGAAAAATTATCGAAGTTGTTGACCATCATCGTTTCGGTGGATTACAAACAAGCGATCCTATTTTTATCAATGTTCGCCCAGTTGGTTGTACTTGTACAATCGTAACTAATATGTATCAACAATATGGCGTAGAAATTCCAAAAGAAATTGCAGGTCTTTTAATGTCCGCTATTATTTCTGATACAGTATTATTCAAATCCCCAACTTGCACACAAACAGATAAAGATGCTGTAGAATATTTAGCAAAAATCACTGGTGTAGATTATAAAGAATATGGTATGGCAATGCTCAAAGCTGGTGCAGATATCGGCGATATGACTCCTGCTCAAATCGTTAAAAATGACTCCAAAGAATTCCAGATTGGTAACTATCCAATGCTCATCAGCCAGTTATCCGTTATGGATACAGACCAAGTAATGGCTATGCAAGATGAAATCTTAGCTGAAATGGCTCGTGTATGCACTGCAGAAGGTTATGCAATGTCTATCGTTATCGTTACTGATATCATCAACGAAGGTAGCTATTTACTCTTCAGTGGCGAACCTAAAAACTTAATCGGTGAAGCATTCAAACAAGATGCAAGTAAATCTGTTATGTATTTACCAGGCGTAATGTCCCGTAAAAAACAGATTATTCCACCACTTTCTGAAGCTGTAAAAAAACTTTAATAGATAAAATTTTATAGATGATAATATTAAAAATGCTGAAATAATATTTTTATTTCAGCATTTTTTTTATGAATAGAATTTAATTAGTACTTAATTTTGTAAAGACTCCCATTTAGCAGCGATGACTTTATCATTTTTTAAGCAATTAGATATTAATTTTTTTACAGCAATAATTGGTTGTTTATTGAAACATAAATATTCAGCTTTAATGTGGACATTATTATGAGATATATCTGTACTATTTAAACTTATAAGATAGAATTTTTCTTGTTTAGTGTCGTTTACTAGATAGGAACGAATAGAAAATTCTTCACTTTCCTTACAAGTGATATTTATGCAAAATGAATGTCTATTTTCTGTATAGACAGTATTTAAAGGATATACTTTAGGTGCTATAGAGCGAGAAATAATATTGGCAATAACTAAAATAATGGTGGCAATGGTAGAGAGTATAAGTTCATTTGCGCCAACAAAAACACCTATGGCAGCACTGCACCATAAAGTAGCACCTGTATTTAATCCTTTTACGTTACCTTTTTCTTTAAAAATAACGCTACTACATAAAAAACCCACACCAGAAATAATATAACTTTCTATACGAGCTGTTTCTGAAACTAAATTGATGATTGAAGGTAGTTGTATGAATAAGCAACTGCCAAAACAGATTAAAATATTAGTGCGAATACCTGCTAAATGACCTGTTAATTGCCGTTCAAGACCAATTATAAAACCAAGAGTGATTGAAAATGAAAGTTGTAAAATAAAATCAAATATATACATAAAAATCTCCTTAAATAATAAGATTTCATGTAAATTTTAATATAAATAAAAAAAGAAAAATATGATTTAAATCTGATTAATTTCTAATTTTTTGTTTAGATTTTAATTTTTTATAACTAATAATATATATTTTGACATCTAATCTAATATTTTAGATAATAGAATGAGTAATTTTTTATTTTGTTTTTGTTTGGGAGGATTTTCTTTTGAATATATATGATGGTTTAAATCCAGCACAAGCTCAAGCTGTAGCTCATACAGAAGGGCCTCTTCTTATCATGGCAGGCGCTGGTTCTGGAAAAACGAAAGTATTGACTTGTAGAATAGCTAATTTATTAGATAAAGGAGTATCTCCATATAATATCTTAGCGATAACATTTACTAATAAAGCTGCAACAGAAATGCGTGAACGTGTAGATAGAATGATTGGCGAGAAAGCAAAATATGTTTGGCTCAGCACATTTCATTCATTTTGTGCGAAATTCTTGCGTTTTGAAATCGAAGCTTTAGGCATTTATAAGAAAAATTTTGTCATTTATGATACACAAGATGCTTTGACTTTAATAAAAAATTGTTTAAAAGAATTAAATCTTGATGAAAAACAATATGCACCATATGCAGTACAGTCAGCTATTTCTAATGCTAAAAATATGATGACAACTCCACAAGAGTATACACAATCAGCAAGTGATTTTTTTGCTAAAAAAATTGCAGAAATTTACACTATGTATCAAGCAAAATTAATTGAAAATAATGCTTTAGATTTTGATGATTTATTAATGCTTGCAGTTAAAGTTTTAAAAGAACATGAAGATATAAAAATGAAATATCAACAGCGTTTCCAATATATTTTAGTTGATGAGTATCAAGATACAAATGGAGCACAATATCAATTGACTTCACTTTTAGCTGGAATGTATCGCAATCTTTGCGTCGTAGGTGATGCAGACCAATCTATTTATGGTTGGCGTGGTGCTGATATCAGAAATATCATGGATTTTGAAAAAGATTATCCAGAAGCTACAGTTATAAAATTGGAACAAAATTATCGTTCGACAAAAACTATTTTAAATGCTGCTAATATGGTTATTGAACATAATCTTGACCGTAAACCTAAAAAATTATGGACGAATAATCCTCAAGGTGAAAAAATAATTCACTATACGGCAAGTGATGAACGTGATGAAGCTAGATTTATCACAGAAGAAGCTGTAAAACAAAAAACATTATTCAATGTATCTTATGGAGATATGGCAGTATTATATCGTACAAATGCTCAATCTCGTGCATTAGAAGAAGGTTTCATGAAAGCTGGCGTTCCTTATACTATGGTTGGCGGATTGAAATTCTATGATAGAAAAGAAATTAAAGATATTTTAGCTTATTTGAGAGTTATTTATAATCCAGAAGATACAATAAGTTTAATGCGTATAATCAATGTGCCTAAGCGTTCATTGGGTGCTGTAACTATGAATAAATTAGCTGAATTTGCTGATATGTACAATATGACTTTATTTGATGCTATATCTGCTCCAGAAACGGCACCAATCACACCAAAAGCAAAACAATCTTTGGCTAATTTTGCTGAATTTATTTTAGAAATGTTGAATAATTCAGTGGTATTATCAGTTCATGATTTAATTGAACAAGTGATGCATAAATCTGGATATATTGCTGAATTGGAAAAAGAAAATACAGTCGAAAATCAGACTCGTTTAGAAAATATCAAAGAATTATTGAGTGTAGCGAAAGATTTTGAAAAGACAAATGAAGAACCAACTTTGGAAAACTTTTTAAGTACAGTGTCTTTAGTCTCTGATATTGATAATGCAGATATGGAAGACGAGAGAGTTACACTCATGACTATGCATTCAGCTAAAGGGCTAGAATTTCCAGTGGTATTTTTAGCTGGCATGGAAGAAGGATTATTTCCACATGCTAGAACTTTGATGAATGAAACTGAAATTGAAGAAGAACGTCGTACTTGTTATGTAGGTATAACTAGAGCTGAGCGAAAATTATATATTACAAATGCAAAAGCTCGTATGATTTATGGCAAAACATTATCTTATGAACCTTCACGATTTATTAGTGAAATTCCTGCGGAATATTTAGAAGAACGTGAAGCAAAAAATAAATTTGGCTTTGGCATGGGCAGTATGAATAATTATGGCTCAGGATATAGTCAAAGTGGTAGAAATAATTTTGGCAGAAGTATTTTAGGTAATAATAATTCTACAGGCAGACCAAATTCACTTTTAGGTGGAGGCTTTACGCAAAAAGCTCAAACAGTTAAGCCAGCAGGTAATGTAATTCGTCCAGATTTATCCATAAAATGGAAAGTTGGTGATAAGGCTAAACATAATAAATGGGGAATTGGTACAATTGTATCTGTAAAAGGAACTGGTGAAGAAGTAGAATTAAAAATAGCTTTTCCAGGTCAGGGCATAAAAGCTTTGATGCAAAAATATGCTCCTATTATTAAAGTATAAGATTTAATCTAAAAATAAAATTTGATATAATATAAATAAGTCAGCTACTATTAACAATAAAATAGTAATAGCTGACTTATTATTTTGATAAAGATAAAATATAGAAGATAAATATAAAAATTAGATTTAAGATAGTAGAGATAGTAAAATTAATATTTGAAAAGGTGAAAATATGGAAGATATAAAAAAACAAATAGATGATTTAAAGAAAAAAATCTTATATCATAATGATTTATATTACAATCAAGATAATCCAGAAATAGAAGATGCTCAATATGATGAATTGATGCGACAATTAAAAAAATTGGAAGCTGAAAATCCAGAATTAATTACAAAAGATTCACCAACGCAAAAAGTAGGCGGAGTGGCAAAGCGTGAAGCTGGCGTTCTCGTAAAACATGATGTGCCAATGCTTAGCTTGCAAGATGTATTTTCTGCTGAAGAAGTGGAAACTTTTGTAGATAATATGCAAAAAGAATTAGATAATCCAGAATTTGTAGTAGAAGAAAAAATAGATGGTTTGTCTTTAGCACTTCGTTATGTAGATGGTGAATTGAAATTAGCTGTTACTCGTGGTGATGGTGTTGTACAGGGTGAAGATGTAACAGCTAATGCTATGCAGATAAAAGATATTAAGAAAAAACTAAAAGAAAAATTGCCTTATTTTGAAGTTCGTGGAGAAGTATATATGACGCGAGAAGCTTTTTCCTTAGTGAATGAAAAACAAGAATTATTGGGGAAAAGATTATTTGCTAATCCTCGAAACTGTGCAGCAGGTACACTTCGCCAATTAGATAGTAAAATCACTAAAGAACGCAATTTGTCCATGTTTATTTTTAATTTGCAAAAGGTAGAAGGTATAGAATTAAAATCGCATACGCAGGCATATGAATTTATGCACAAACAAGGAATGAAGATTATACATTCATATAAAGTATGTAAAACTAAAAAAGAAGTTTTACAAGCTATAGAAGAAATTGGAAATCGTCGTGGTGATTTAGATTATGATATTGATGGGGCTGTTGTAAAAATAAATGATTTTGCACAAAGAGAAAAATTAGGAGCAACATCTAAAGTTCCTAAATGGGCAATAGCTTATAAATATCCACCAGAAGAAAAGGAAACTAAATTATTAAATATAGAATTATCCGTAGGTCGTACAGGAAGAATTACGCCGACAGCAGTATTTGAACCAGTTTGGCTCTGTGGAACAAAAGTAGAAAGAGCTACATTGCACAATCAAGATTTTATTGATGATTTAGATATACGCATTGGTGATACGATAAAAGTATATAAATCAGGGGAAATTATTCCGAAAGTTCGTTGTGTAATCAAAGAAAAACGACCTCAAGATAGCAAGCCTTTTATCATTGGCGATACTTGCCCTGTATGTAATGCTCATACTATTCGCGATGATAAAGCAGATATTCGTTGTAGTAATCCACATTGCCCAGCACAGATTGAACGTTGGATAATAAATTTTGTCGGTCGAGATGCTATGGATATCAAAGGTTTTGGCATGATGTATATAAAAACTTTGATTGAAAATGGATATTTAAAAGATCCAGCAGATATATATTATTTACACAATTATCGAGATGAATTAATAGCAAAAGGCTTGATTGGTAAGGAAAAAAATACTGATAAACTTTTAAATGCAATTGAAAAAAGTAAGCAAAATGCACCATGGAGATTGCTTACAGGACTGGGCATTTTGAATATAGGTAAATCAGCAAGTCGTTCCTTGATAAATCATTTTTATTCTTTTGATGATATAGCTAAAGCTACAGAAGAAGAGATAAAACAAGTGGCGGATATTGGAGAAATAAGTGCAAAACTTGTATATGAATTTTTCCATGATGAAGAAAATATTGCTTTATTAAATAAATTAAAAGAAGCAAATGTCAATATGGCAGAGGAAAAGACAGAAAAAACATCTGATAAATTCCAAGGGTTGACTTTCGTATTGACAGGAACATTAGAAACCATGGGCAGAAGTGAAGCTAGTGAAATTATTCAATCTCTAGGCGGAAAAGCTTCTGGTTCTGTATCGAAAAAGACATCTTATGTAATTGCAGGGGCAAATGCAGGCAGTAAACTTACAAAAGCTGAAAGTTTAGGTGTAAAAATCATTACTGAACAAGAATTTTTAGCAATGATTAAAGAAAATTAATTTATAAAAGAAAAGCATTTTAAAATGGATTGAGTAATAATTCCATTTTAAAATGCTTTTTTATTGATATTATTTAATTATTAGCTTTATTGTCTTTTAATTTTTGAGATACATTGTAAATAGCAGTGAGTTCATCTTTATTGAATTGATATTTTTCACCACAGAAATGACAGCAAACTTCAGCATGACCATCATCAACTAGAGATTTTAAATCATGTTCATTTAAGCTGATGAGTACATCTTCAATACGTTCTTTGGAGCATTGGCATTTAAATGCTAAATCTGTAGTAGTTAAATAATCAACTTTATCAAAACCTTGCAATAGTTCAGCAATAATACCACGAGCATCTAAACCATCTTTTACCATGGTAGAAACTGGGAGAATTTTAGCGAGGTTATTTTCTAATTTTGTAAGTGTTTCTTCTGTAGCATCTGGTAATAATTGAAGGATAAAACCACCAGCTGCAGCTACTTTTAAATCAGGATTTACAAGAACACCTAAGCCTACACTAGAAGGAGTTTGTTCAGAAGTATAAAGATAATTTGTGAGGTCTTCAGCAATTTCTCCAGAAACGATTTCACAGCTACTAGTAATAGGGTCTTTAAGACCAGTGAAACGAGTTACGGATAAAATACCTTGACCGACACCACCGCCTACATCTAATTTACCTTTTTCATTGAGTGGTAAATTAACATGAGGATTGGCGATATAACCACGTACAAATCCTTCAGGATTAGCATCAGCAACAACAGAGCCTAATGGGCCGTTACCATTAAATTTTATAGTGATACATTCTTTATTTTTAAGGTTTGCTGCCATTAGTAAAGCACCTGTCATAGTACGACCAAGAGCAGCAGCAGCTACAGGATAACATTCATGACGAGATACAGCTTCATTTACAAGATTAGTTGTAATAGCAGCATGAACGCGAACACCATCAGCGACAGCTTTTACTAAATGATCTTTCATTATATTCCTCCGAAATAGTAAATAAATTTAAATTTTAGATATAAAATAAATAATAGTATAGCATAGTTTTTATAATTATATAAAGATATGAGTCTAATATTTTGGATTATTTTTGTGATTGATGTTTAGGTACGAAATAAGACAAGATTAAACAAAGTACACTACTGCCAACTAAAATATAGTAAATATTATTTAGACTATAAAATAAAGCCTGGCGTAAAAGTTCATGATATTGAGGAGCAGTATTATCATAAAAATCTTGCATAGTGATATTTATTAAATTATGAGCTTGGATAAAATCTGCTGTAGAAACATTTAACACAGCACCGAGAACGGTAACACCAATTGTTTGAGCAAGTGTACGAGTGAGCATATTTAAACCAACAGCGGCACCACGTAGATTGTATTTTACAGAGTCTTGGACTATGAAAGTTAGTGTATTTAAAGTGCCTGAAAAACCAAAGCCAAAGAAAAATACATAAATAGATAAGTGCCAAAGTGGTGTATCTATAGTTAATTGTGTTAATAACCAAGAACTGAAAATTAAAATTAATGAAGAAAACATAACAATTATATTTGTAGGATATTTTTTCATTAATTTAGCAATGGAAATCGAACTCATAAACCAAGCAATAGAAGTTCCTATCAAAGAAATACCAGCGATAGTAGCACTGTAACCCATAATTGATTGAATATGTAATGGTAAATAAACAGAACAAGCAATCAATATGAAAGAGCTGATAAAAGTTATGATATTTACAATGATAGAAGATTTATTGAGGATAAATAAAGGAACAATAGGCTCAGAAGTTCTGGCTTCTTGGAGATAAAAAAGGATAGAAGAAATCAAAGTGATAACTAATAAAATTACACCTAAATAAAAATCTTCATCTAAACTCATTACACCATATAAAAGACTGCCAATGGCAATGGAAAGTAAAATAGTTCCAAGGTAGTCTATTTTAGGATTAGTAGCAGGCTTTTGTTCATGTACAAATTTAGCGAGTATATAGACTGATAAAAGACCAAAGGGAATGTTTATAAAAAATATCCATTGCCATGAAAGATAATCTATGAGAAATCCACCAAGTAATGGACCTACAAGACCAGCTATTCCCCAAATAGTACTGATAGCTCCTTGAATAATAGAGCGTTCTTCTAGGGTAAAAATATCACCAATCATAGTAAAACCAATGGTAAAAATAGCACCAGCACCAATGCCTTGAATGCCACGGAAAATAATTAATTGGTGCATGGTTTGAGATAATCCAGCTAATAAGCTACCGAAAAGAAAAATGGAAATGCCAATCATAAAAATTCGTTTTCGCCCATAAAGGTCAGCCAATTTACCGTAAATAGGAGTAGAAATTGCTGAGGTCAAAAGAAAAATAGAAAAAATCCAGCTAATCATTTTGAAATTATGCAAACTTTTAACAATCACAGGTGCGGCAGTAGATACAACAACACCTTCAAATGCAGCTAGAAATATTGCAATGAGAAAGGAAAATGCAATTTTTTGTTTAGTTTTGTCCATATGTAAGAAATCACCTATTTTATTATTAATTTTTAAGACATTTTAACATAGAAGATAAAATAAGTCAGCTATATTTTATGGGGAAAAGTAACAATACTATTCAATCATTGTCTAAAATATGATAAAATGTAAACAGTTTATTTTGAAAATGGGGTGAAGATATGAAAGTTACTAGAGAAGATGTAGAAAATGTAGCTCTTCTGTCTCGTCTTAGCATTAAAGATGAAGATATGGATAAAAATATAAGCGAGCTTAATGATTTTCTTGAATATGTAGATAGATTACAACAAGTAGATACTGAAAATGTAGCTCCTACTGCACACGTATTGCCTGTACAAAATGTATTTCGTGAAGATGTAGTAAAACCTTCCCTTGATCGTGAATTGGCATTATCTAATGCTCCACAACAAGAAGATGGTTATTTCCGTGTACCTAAAATTTTAGAAGAATAATTTATTTTAATTACTTTGATTAAATTGAGGAGGCTTTTACGTGAATTTATTTGAAAAAACAGCACATGAATTACATGATATGCTTGTAAATAAAGAAATTTCTGCTGTAGAAATTACAAAAGATGTACTTTCTCGTATGGAAGTTACTGATGATAAAGTAAAAGCATATATCACAAAAACAGCTGATTATGCTTTACAACAAGCAGAAAATGTTGATGCTGATATCGCTGGCGGAGCAAAAATCTCTGTTTTAGCAGGTATACCAGCAGCTATAAAAGACAATATTTGTACAAAAGGTTTAAAAACAACTTGTGCATCTTATATGCTCGAAAATTTTGTACCACCATATAATGCTACAGTAATGGATAAAGTTTTAGCTCAAAAACCAGCATTAGTTGGTAAATTGAATATGGATGAATTCGCTATGGGTGGTTCCACAGAAAACTCTGCATTTTTTGCTACACATAATCCATGGAATTTGGACTGTGTACCAGGTGGTAGCTCTGGTGGTAGTGCTGCAGCAGTTAGTGCTGGTAGTGCTATTTGGGCATTAGGTTCTGATACTGGTGGATCTATTCGTCAGCCAGCATCTTTTTGCGGTGTTGTTGGTTTAAAACCTACTTATGGTCGTGTATCTCGTTATGGTTTAGTAGCATTCGCTTCTTCACTTGACCAGATTGGTCCATTGACTCGCGATGTAACAGACTGTGCTCATGTAATGAATGTGATTGCAGGTCATGATGAAAAAGATTCTACATCTATCAATAGTGATGTTCCTGATTATACAAAATCCTTAGTAAATGATATAAAAGGATTAAAAATCGGTTTACCAAAAGAATATTTTATCGATGGTATGGACGAAGATGTAAAAAAAGCTATGAATACAGCTATCGAAGATTTGAAAAAACTCGGTGCTGAAATCGTAGATATTTCTTTACCACATACAGATTATGTTATTTCCACATATTATTTAATAGCTCCAGCAGAATCTTCTACAAACTTATCTCGTTATGATGGTGTAAGCTATGGCTCTCGTGTAGATGGTGAAGACATTGTTTCCATGATGACAAATACAAGAACTGCAAAATTCGGTCCAGAAGTAAAACGTCGTATTATGATTGGTAACTATGCTTTAAGTGCTGGTTATTATGATGCGTATTATTTAAAAGCATTAAAAGTTAGAACACTTGTAAAACAAGACTTTGATAATGCTTTTAAAGATGTAGATGTTATTTTGGCTCCAGTAGCACCAACACCTGCATATAAATTAGGTTCAATGGCAAATGATCCATTAAAAATGTACTTGATGGATATTTTCACTGTTCCTCTTAACTTAGCAGGTCTTCCTGGTATTTCCATTCCTTGTGGCAGAAGCAAAGATAATATGCCTATCGGTATGCAGTTTATTGGTCGCCCACTTGATGAAGAAACTATTATTCGTGCAGCATATACTTATGAAGTAAATCATGATTATGCTAATAAAATTGGTCAGGGGGTAGAATAATGAAATACGAAGCAGTCATTGGTTTGGAAATTCATAGCGAATTAAAAACTAATACAAAAATTTTCTGTAGCTGTGCTACTTCCTTTGGTGCAGACCAAAATACACATGTTTGCCCTGTTTGTCTTGGTCTTCCAGGTGTATTACCTGTTGTCAATAAACGTGTAGTAGAATTTGCTATCAAAGCAGGTCTTGCACTCAATTGTACAATTAATAAATTCAGTAAATTTGATAGAAAAAATTATTACTATCCAGATTTACCAAAAAATTTCCAGACTTCTCAGTTTGATTTACCAATCGCTGAACATGGTTATGTGGATATCGAAGTAGAAGGCAAAACAAAACGTATTCGCATCACTCGTATTCATATGGAAGAAGATGCTGGTAAACTCGTTCACTCTGGTACTACAATCAAAGATTCTAGTAGCTCTAATGTTGACTATAATCGTACTGGTGTACCACTTATCGAAATCGTATCTGAACCAGATATGCATTCTCCAGCAGAAGCTCGTGCATATATGGAAAAAATAAAATCTATTTTACAATATATTGATGTATCCAATTGTAAAATGGAAGAAGGTAATTTACGTGCCGATGTAAACGTATCTCTTCGTCCAGAAGGTAGCGAAAAACTTGGTACAAAAGTTGAAATGAAAAACTTGAATTCCTTCAAAGTAATCGAAGACGCTTTAGAATATGAAATTGAACGTCAAAATGAAGTGTTAGAAGATGGCGGTATCTTAGTACAAGAAACTCGTACTTGGGACGATGGTCGTGGAATTACACTTTCTATGCGTAGCAAAGAAAAAGCTCAAGATTATCGTTATATGCCAGAACCTGACCTTGTGCCAATTGTTACAACTGATGAACAGATTGAAGCATATAAAAAAGAACTTCCTGAATTACCAGATGCAAGAAAAGCTCGTTTAGTAAATGAATATGGTCTTCCTACTTATGATGCGGAAATCATCACTTCTACTCGTGCTATGGCTGAATACTTTGATGCTGTTGTAGATGCTGGTGCTGATGCAAAACTTGCTTCTAACTGGATTATGGGTGAATTGTCCAAGCATTTAAATGCTAATGAAATGACTATTGAAAATTCTCCAGTATCTGCTCAAAATTTAGCAAGCTTAATTGGCTTAATTGGTAAGGGCACAATTTCTTCTAAAATAGCAAAAACTGTATTTGAAGAAATGTGGACAAGTGGAGATACTCCAGAAAAAATTGTAAAAGATAAAGGTTTAGTACAGATTACTGATACAAAAGCAATAGAAGAAATTGTAGATAAAGCAATTGCAGATAATCCAAAAGCTGTTGCAGATTATCCAAAATCTATGGGCTTTTTAATCGGTCAAGTAATGAAAGCAAGTAAAGGTAAAGCAAATCCTGGTCTTGTAAATAAAATGATAAAAGAAAAATTAGGCTGATTTATGGTCTAAGAATAATAAAAAGCTATTGTGTTAAATTTTTTAATACAATAGCTTTTTGTTTTAGATGGTGATATCTATATTCTTTTGATAAAAAATTTGACAAATTGTCAGTTAATAGTGATAATAGTAAAATATATACGGTTTATCTAAAGATTTATTTGTATGGGAATGTAATAAACAATGAAAAATATATATTGGGCTGCCATAAATTCTGTGCCAGGCATAGGTAGTAAAACGCTTCGTCAACTTTATGGATATTTTCATGACGGCGAAAAAATATGGACAGCGACAAGAGAAATGTTAGAACAAAGTAATTGTTTAGGCAGTAAAACATTGTCTGAATTAATAGAATTTAGACAGAAAATATCTATAGATAAATTAACAGAGCAATTAAAACATTATAAAATTAAAGTCTGCATAGAAATAGATGAAGAATATCCAAAGTTATTGAAAGAAATCTATGATCCTCCATTTATTTTATATTATCAAGGTCAATTGCCTAAAGATGAAATTTGTATAGGTATAGTAGGTTCAAGAACTCCAACGACTTATGGAAAACAGATAGCAGAAAATATGGCTGAGGAATTAGCTAAATTTAATTTTGTAATAGTTAGTGGTGCTGCTAAAGGTATAGACACTAAAGCTCATACAGGAGCTTTGAAAAAAGGTAAGACTATTGCTGTTTTAGGTTGTGGATTAGATATTATATATCCAAAAGAAAATAAGCAACTTTTAGAAGCTATAGCTCAAAATGGTGCTGTAATATCAGAATATCCACTAAATACATTGCCAAAACCAGGGAATTTTCCAGCTAGAAATAGAATTATCACAGGATTGTCCAAAGGAATATTAGTAGTTGAAGCTGCGAAAAAGAGTGGTTCATTGATAACAGCAGAATTTGCTTTAAGTGAAGGGCGAGATGTATTTGCCATACCAGGAAATATTTATTCGCAAAAAAGCGAAGGCTGCCATAGTTTAATAAAACAAGGTGCTAAATTAGTTACAAGGTCAAATGATATTGTAGAAGAATATAATTTTGTAACTAATCAGCAAAGTATATCCAAAGAAACACAAATAGAATTAGGTTTTTCCATGACAGCGGAAGAACAACTTATATATGATAGTTTATCTTTTACAGAGCCTAAATGTATTGATGAAATCATATATAAATTGAGAATAAATGTTTCGAATATATCGTTTATTTTATTACAAATGAAATTGAAGGGACTAGTTAAAGAGACAAGTCCAAATTTTTATATAAGAGCAATCAGGGAGTGCTTTGAATGAAGAAAAAAACGCTTGTAGTAGTAGAATCGCCAACTAAAGCAAAGACTATTGAAAAATATTTAGGCAATAAAAAATATACAGTAATGGCTTCTATGGGACATCTTCGTGATTTACCTAAAAGTCAGTTTGGTATAGATGTAGAAAATGATTTTGCACCTAAATATATCAATATTCGTGGCAAGGGAGATTTAATTAAATCTTTAAAGAAAGAAGCTAAAAAATCTGAAAAAGTTTATTTAGCCTCTGACCCTGACCGTGAAGGCGAAGCTATTGCTTGGCATCTATCTCATATCTTAGGGATTGATGAACATGAAAAATGTAGAATTGTATTCAATGAAATAACAAAACCTGCTATTCAAGAAGCAGTAAAAAATCCTAAAGAAATAAATATTGATAGAGTAGATGCTCAACAAGCACGTCGTATGCTTGACCGTATTGTAGGATATAAATTAAGTCCACTTCTTTGGAAGAAAATTCGCAAAGGTTTGAGTGCAGGGCGTGTACAATCGGTAACAGTAAAATTAATTTGTGACCGTGAAAAAGAAATTCAAAAATTTGAATCAGAAGAATATTGGACAGTTGATTTTAAATTTAAGAAAAAACCTCGTTCTAGTATGTTTGGAGCAGAGCTAGTAGCTATTGATGATAAAAAATTGATGGTTTCAGCGAAAAAAGAAGATGTAAAAATTGCATCTAAAGCTCAAGCTGATGAATTATGTAGTGATATTGAAAAAGTTACTTTTAAAGTAACAGAAATAAAGAAACGTCAACGTCATCGCAAAGCTCCAGCACCATTTACAACAAGTAGTTTACAACAAGATGCTGCTAGAAAATTAGGTTTTACTTCACGTAAAACAATGATGATAGCTCAACAGCTTTACGAAGGTATTAGCTTAGGTAAAAAAGGTCCAACTGGTCTGATAACATATATGCGTACAGACTCTACACGTATTTCAGAAATAGCTTTAAATGAAGCTAGAAATTATATTGAAGAGAATTTCGGTAAAGAATATTTGCCAGAAAAACCATATATTTATGCAGCTGGAAAATCTTCTCAAGATGCTCATGAAGCAGTGCGTCCAACAAATATTGCTTTAAGCCCTGCTACTGTTGAAGAATATTTGAGCAAAGAACAGTTAAAACTCTATAAATTAATTTGGCAACGTTTCTTAGGTTGTCAGATGTTACCTGCTAGCTATGATGTTATGAGTGTAACTATTAAAGGCGATAAGTATTTAGCTAAAGCTACTGGTTCGCAGTTAAAATTTGCAGGCTTTACTGCTGTATATAATGATAGCGATAATAAAAAAGAAAAAGATGTCATCTTGCCAGATTTGCAGGAAGGCGATGAATTATCTATTCAAAAATTAGAAGCAATGCAACATTTTACAGAACCACCAGCTAGATATAATGATGCTTCTTTAGTTAAAACTTTGGAAGAAAGAGGCATTGGTCGTCCTAGTACGTATGCACCGATTATTGAAACTATTTTAGCTAGAGGTTATGTAGTTCGCAGTGATAAAAAATTTGAACCAACTGATTTAGGTTTTGTAGTAGTAGATTTATTGGAAAAATATTTTAAAGATATTGTTGATGAGAAATTTACTGCTGATTTGGAAAATAAATTAGATGAAATAGCAGTAGGTAAAATTCAAAAAAATACTTTGCTTGAAGAATTCTATGGGCCATTTGAAAAAACTTTAGAACATGCAGAAGAAGAAATTGGTGAAGTAGAAGTGCCAGATGAAGTTTCTGATGTACAATGCGAATTATGTGGTCGTATGATGGTCATAAAACAAGGTCGCTATGGTAAATTCTTAGCATGTCCAGGTTTTCCAGAATGTAGAAATACAAAACCTATTTTGAAGGATACAGGTGTTAAATGCCCTAAATGTGGTGGCAAAATCATTGAACGTCGTACACGTCGTGGTGTAGTATTTTATGGTTGTGAAAATTATCCACAGTGCGATTATGTATCATGGGATATGCCACTTACAAGCAATTGCAAGACTTGTGGTTCATTCTTATTTAGACATCGTTTCAAAAATGGAAGAACTATTTTATATTGCAGTAATGATGATTGTGCTACAAGAAAAGAAGATACTCCTATAAATAAGGAAATTAATAAATTAAAAGAAAAAATTCAACAGCAGACTGCTAAGAAATTAGCGGAATTGGCACAAAAAGAAGCACAAGCAAAAGAAGAAAATGAAAATAAAGAGCATAAAGAAGAAAACGAAGCATAGATAGAAATAGGAAAGGAGATTTTGCGTGAAAAAAGTTATTATCGTAGGAGCTGGTATGGCTGGCAGTGAAGCTGCATGGCAAGTGGCTCAAAGAGGTATAAAAGTAGATTTATATGAAATGCGACCAGAAAAATCTACACCTGCACATAAGACAGAAAAATTCGCTGAATTAGTATGTAGTAATTCTTTGCGTGGTGCAGGACTTGAAAATGCTGTAGGCTTATTAAAAGAAGAAATGCGACAGCTAAATTCTATCATCATGGAGTCCGCTGATATAAATCGTGTACCAGCTGGTGGAGCTTTAGCTGTAGATAGAGAAGGATTTAGTCAATATATTACAGATAAAGTAAAAAATCATCCTAATGTTACTGTGATAAATAAAGAGATAGAAACAATACCTCAAGAAGATGATGCTATTACAATTATTGCCAGTGGTCCATTGACTTCAGAAGTATTAGCAAAATCCATCGGTGAATTGACAGGTCAGGATTATTTTTACTTTTATGATGCTGCGGCACCATTAATCAGCAAAGAGTCTATTGATATGAGTAAAGCATATCGCGCTTCTCGCTATGGTAAAGGAACAGCTGATTATATTAATTGTCCTATGGATAAAGAAGAATATGAAAAATTTTGGCAAGAATTGACAACGGCAGAACTTGCACCAATTAAGGAATTTGAAAAAGCTAAGTTTTTTGAAGGTTGTATGCCTGTTGAAGAAATGGCTCGTCGTGGTATAGATACTTTACTATATGGACCATTAAAACCTGTAGGTTTAGAAGATCCTAAAACAGGAAAAAGACCTTATGCTGTAGTGCAACTTCGTCAAGATAATGCAGCAGATAGCCTATATAATATAGTAGGTTTTCAAACTCATTTGAAATGGCCAGAACAAAAACGCGTATTTGGTTTAATACCAGGACTTGAAAATGCTGAATTTGTGCGTTATGGCGTAATGCATAGAAACACATTTATTAATTCTCCAGAATTATTGCGACCAACTTTGCAATACAAAGATAGAGATGATTTATTATTTGCAGGTCAGATGACAGGCGTTGAAGGATATATAGAATCCGCAGCGTCTGGTCTTGTGGCAGGTGTTAATGCAGCATATTTAGCTAAAGGAGAAAATCCAGTGATTTTCCCAGAACAGACAGCTCATGGCTCTATGTGCAAATATATTACTTCTGCTGTAGCAAAACATTTTCAGCCTATGAATGCTAATTTTGGTTTGATGCCACCTTTAGAAGAACGCATTCGTGATAAAAAGTTGAAAAAACAAAAAATTGCAGAACGTGCCTTAGAATTTTTAGCAAAATTTAAAATAGATGTATTGAAATTATCTAAGTAAAACTGATAATATGAATATAGCCTATAAATGGAGATGATTTTATGGAAAATTTTAAAGCAACCACTATCATAGCAGTAAAAAAAGATGGAAAAACTGCTATAGCTGGTGATGGACAAGTTACTTTTGGACAAGCTGCTATTATGAAAGCAAATGCCCGTAAAGTACGTCGTTTATATAATGGTAAAGTTTTAGCTGGCTTTGCAGGTTCTGTAGCCGATGCTTTTACTTTATTTGAAAAATTTGAATCTAAATTAATTGAATATCATGGTAATTTAACTCGCGCAGCGGTAGAACTTGCTAAAGATTGGCGTACAGATAGAGTTCTTCGCAAATTAGAAGCATTATTACTCGTTGCTGATGAAAATACAATGTTACTACTTTCTGGTAATGGTGAAGTAATTGAACCAGATGGTAATGTTGCAGCTATTGGTTCTGGCGGATTTTATGCACTTTCAGCAGGTCGTGCATTAGCTAAACATTCTAATTTGACTGCAGCTGAAATTGCTAAAGAAGCACTTACTATTGCTGCTGATATTTGTGTATATACAAATCACAATATTATAGTGGAAGAATTAGATAAATAAAGGAGAATAAATTCATGAAATTGAATGAACAAATTCCTCGTCAAGTTGTTGAAGAATTAGATAAATATATTGTAGGACAATCACAAGCAAAACGTTCTGTAGCTATTGCACTTCGCAATAGATGGCGTAGCCGTCATCTCCCAGAAGATATGAGAGATGAAATTATTCCTAAAAATATCTTGATGATTGGTTCTACTGGTGTTGGTAAAACAGAAATTGCAAGACGTTTAGCAAAACTTGTAAAAGCACCTTTTGTAAAAGTTGAAGCTACTAAATTTACTGAAGTAGGTTATGTAGGTAGAGATGTAGAATCCATGGTTAGAGATTTAGCTGAATCTGCTGTACGTATGTTAAAACAAGAAAAATTAGAACAAGTACAAGATAAAGCTAAAGAAATGGCTCAAGAACGTATTTTAGATATTTATGTTCCAGAACCAAAATCCAGTGCTGTATCTAATCCACTCAGTGCTATCTTTGGTGGTGCAAACAAAGAAGAAGAAAGCACAGAAAAAGTGGAAGAACCAAAATATTCTGCTGGCAGAGAATGGTGCAGAAAACGCCTTTTAAAAGGTGAATTAGAAAATGATATTATTGAAATTGATGTTGAACCAAAAGCAGCTCCTGTAATTGGTATGTTTGCAGGTTCTGGCATGGAAGACATGAGCAATAATATTCAGGATATGATTGGCAATTTAATGCCTAAAAAACGCAAAAAACGTAAAGTTACAGTTGCTCAAGCAAGAGAAATCTTCACTCAAGAAGAAGCTCAAAAATTATTGGATATGGAGTCTATTGCTCAAGAAGCTATTGAACTTGCAGAACGCAATGGTATCATTTTCTTAGATGAAATTGATAAGGTTGCAGTAAAAGGTTCTTCTTCTGGTCCTGATGTATCTCGTGAAGGTGTACAGCGAGATATCTTACCAATAGTTGAAGGTTCCACAGTATCCACAAAATATGGACAGATGAAAACAGACCATATTTTATTTATTGCAGCAGGTGCTTTCCATATGGCGAAACCTTCTGATTTAATACCAGAACTTCAGGGTCGTTTCCCAATTCGTGTGGAATTGACTTCTTTAACTGAAGAAGATTTTAAACGTATTTTAACAGAACCAACAAATGCATTATTAAAACAATATAAAGCATTACTTGCTACAGAAGATGTTTCCATTGAATTTACTGATGATGCTATCGAAAGATTAGCTCAAGTAGCTTGTGAAGTAAATGAACAAATGGAAAATATTGGAGCAAGAAGACTTCATACAATTATGGAAAAATTATTAGAAGATTTATCTTTTGATGCACCAGAATTAGAAGAAAAAAATGTAGTAATTAATGCTGATTATGTAAATGAAAAACTTGGTGGAATCGTTAAAAATCGCGACTTAAGCCAGTTCATTTTGTAATTTGATAAATATTGTATAAAATTCAAAAAAATATAAAAATTTTCCTTTAAATTGACTTATAGATATGATAGAATAAAAAAAGGAAAGGTTTAACAGAAAATCAAAAGTTTTTCTGTGCAGGAAGGGGATAACAGATGGCAACATTACTTGAAAAAACAAGAAAAATAAATAAACTTTTACAAAAAGCAGAAGTGGTAGAATACGATAGCATTTCCCGTGTACTTAGCAATGTTATAGAAGCAAATGTATATATTGTTAGCAAAACAGGAAAAATCTATGGATATGCCTTCCTTGATGATTTTGAATGTGATACAATGATTGACAAAATTGTAAGCCAAGGAGAATTTCCAAAACACTATGTTAATTGGCTCTTAAAAATGGATAGCACATCTTCTAATATTCCACAAAAAGAAATTTGTGCTTTTGATGATAATAGTGAATGTTTAGTAGAAGGCAAAATTACAACTATTGTACCTATTTATGGCGTTGGTGAACGTATTGGTACATTAGTATTAGCTAAATTTAATGAAGAATTTACAGACGATGATTTATTATTAGCTGAATATGGTGCCACTGTTGTAGGTATGGAAATTTTACGTGATAATTCTCAAAAAATTGAAGTTGAAGCACGTAAAAAAGCTACTGTACAGATTGCTTTAGCAACACTTTCTTATTCTGAAATTGAAGCAGCTGTAAATATTTTAAGTGAATTAAATGGTACTGAAGGTTTACTCGTTGCATCTAAAATTGCTGACCGTGTAGGTATTACTCGTTCTGTAATTGTTAATGCACTTCGTAAATTTGAGTCCGCTGGTGTAATTGAATCTAAATCTCTTGGTATGAAAGGTACTTATATCAGAGTATTAAATGAACACTTATTAGATGAAATTCAAAAATTAAAAAGATAATAATCTTCAAGAACGATGTTGATAAAAACATCGTTCTTTTTATCTGAAAGCATGATAATTTATTATTGTGTTTACAAAAAAATTATGATATAATGCTTAACGGTGTAAAAAAACGCACACATTCCGATTTTGTACTGTGTCCTAGTTAGATATACCTTATTAGTACGCTGATAAGAATATCTAAAAGGGTTAAAACAAAGCTAAAGAATGTGGAGGAAAAAATAACAGGAGGTGCACCATCATGGCAGTTATTTCCATGAAACAATTATTAGAAGCAGGCGTTCATTTCGGTCATCAGACTAGACGTTGGAACCCTAAAATGGCTCCATACATTTTCACAGAACGCAATGGTATTTACATTATCGATTTACAGAAAACTGTAAAAAAAGTTGACGAAGCTTATGATTTCTTACGTAGCGTTGCTGAAGAAGGCAAAAGCATTCTTTTCGTAGGTACTAAAAAACAGGCTCAAGAAGCTGTTAAAGAAGAAGCTTTAAAATCCGGCATGTTCTATGTTAACGAAAGATGGCTCGGTGGTATGATGACTAACTTCGCTACTATCCGTAAAAGCATCAATCGTTTAAAAGAACTTGAAGCTATGGAAGAAGATGGAACTTTTGAAGTTCTTAGCAAAAAAGAAGTTCTTGCTTTAAAACGTGAACAAGAAAAACTTGAAAAATCTCTTGGCGGTATTAAAGACATGGAAGAATTACCAGGCGCTTTATTTATCGTTGACCCACGTAAAGAAAGAATTGCTGTAGCAGAAGCTAAAAAACTTAACATTCCAATCGTTGCAATCGTTGATACAAACTGCGATCCAGACGAAATTGACTATGTAATTCCTGGTAACGATGACGCTATCCGTGCTGTTAAACTTTTAACTTCCCGTATGGCTGATGCTGTTATCGAAGGTCGTCAAGGTGAAGCTGGCGAAGTAGTAGAAGAAGCTGCTACTAGCGAAGACGCTGAATAATTTTAGTTAATTTTAAATTTATATAACAATTAAAAAGGTAAGGGCCCAAACCCTTGCCTTTTATTGACTAAGGAGGAAATATTAATGGCTATTACTGCAGCATTAGTAAAAGAATTACGTGAAAAAACTGGTGCAGGTATGATGGACTGTAAAAAAGCTCTTTCTGCAACTGACGGTGATATGGACAAAGCAATTGACTTTTTAAGAGAAAAAGGTCTTGCTTCCGCAGCTAAAAAAGCTGGTCGTGTAGCAGCTGAAGGTGTTGTAACATCTTATATTCATGCTGGTGGACGTATCGGTGTATTAGTAGAAGTTAACTGCGAAACTGACTTCGTTGCTGGTACTCCTGAATTCCAGGATTTCGCTCGTGATATTGCTATGCAGATTGCTGCTGCTAACCCAACTTGCGTACGTCGTGAAGAAGTAGATCCAGCAGCTATCGAACATGAACGTCAAGTTCTTCGTGAACAAGCTATTAATGAAGGCAAACCTGAAAAAATCGTTGAAAGAATGGTTGAAGGTCGTCTCGAAAAATATTATAAAGAAGTATGTCTTTTAGATCAGCCATACATTAAAGATCCAGATGTTACAATTTCTGACCTTGTAAAAGGCAAAATTGCTAAAATCGGTGAAAATATCTCCATTCGTCGTTTCGTAAGATATCAACTTGGTGAAGGTATTGAAAAGAAAGCTGATAACTTTGTAGAAGAAGTTATGGCAGCTGTTAAATAATTTCATTATGAAATACAAAGAGAGAACACTTCGGTGTTCTCTTTTTTGTAATAAGATAAAATTAGTATAAAAATTAGATATAGAAAAAAATTATAATGTCTACCGTTTGCCATAGATATATGATAAAATAAGAAAAGATATTATGCAGGTTGATAATTATAAGTTTTTATGGAGGTTTTATTGTGGCTGATATTAAATATAAACGTATAGTTTTCAAATTAAGTGGTGAATCTTTAGCTGGTGAACAGCGTTTTGGTATTAATCCAGAAGTTGTTGAATCTATCGCTAAACAAATTAAAAAAGTACGTGAGTATGGTATTGAAGTAGCTATCGTTGTAGGTGGCGGAAATATTTGGCGTGGTCTTGCTGGTAGCAATAAAGGTATGGATAGAGCTACAGCAGATTATATGGGTATGCTTGCTACAGTGATGAATGCTTTAGCACTTCAAGATGCTTTAGAAGGTATGGGCGTTGACAGCCGTGTTCAATCTGCTATTGAAATGCGTCAAGTTGCTGAACCTTATATTCGTCGTAAAGCAATTCGTCATTTAGAAAAAGGTAGAGTTGTTATCTTCGGTGCTGGTACAGGTAATCCTTATTTCTCTACAGATACAACTGCTGCTCTTCGTGCTGCTGAAATTGAAGCTGAAGTTATTTTAATGGGTAAAAAGAATACAGATGGTGTATATGATTCTGACCCTAATAAAAATCCTGAAGCTAAAAAATTCGATAGCCTTGAATATTTAGAAGTATTAAATCGTGGACTTGCAGTAATGGATTCTACAGCAACAAGTCTTTGCATGGATAATAAAATTCCTTTAGTAGTATTTAATATAGATAATCATGAAAATATTTTAAAAGCTGCTTTAGGCGAAAATATTGGAACAACTGTTGGAGGTAATGATTAATGATTAAAGAAGTAATAGCTAAAAATGAAGAGCGTATGAAAAAAACTTTAAGTGCAGCAAAATCTGAATTTGCTTCTCTTCGTGCAGGTCGTGCAACTCCTGCATTATTAGATAAAGTAATGGTAGAATATTACGGTTCTTTAGTACCAGTAAATCAGGTAGGTAATATCTCCGTTCCTGAACCTCGTATGATTTTAATTCAACCATGGGAAAAACCAATGCTTCATGAAATTGAAAAAGCAATTACAAGATCTGACCTTGGTCTTAGTCCAAATAATGATGGTACAGTAATTCGTTTAAATATACCTCAGCTCACTGAAGAACGTCGTACTGACCTTGTAAAAACATTGAATAAACGTGCAGAAGAATCTAAAGTATCTGTTCGCAATATTCGCCGTGATGCTAATGAAGCTATTAAAAAATTAGAAAAAGCAAAATCTATCACAGAAGATGATGCTAAAAAAGCTCAAGAAGATATTCAAAAAATCGTAGATAAATATATTAAAGAAATCGATATTGCTAGAGCGGAAAAAGAAAAAGAAATAATGGAAGTTTGATTGTATGGAATATTTAGGATTGCCAGCTGTTGAGGCTATAGAGCGATTAAATTCTAGAAATATAAAATTTAAAATGAACTATACTGTGCCAATGAGAGGCTATTTTAAAGTTGATGATAGTAAACTATATATTGTCAGAGTAAAAGTTTTAGATGATAATGTATTAGAGCTTACAGCTGCTGCCAAGATGCGAAAGGAGGTGTAATAGATGGCTTATAAAATTACTGATGATTGCATTTCTTGCGGTGCTTGCGCAGGTACTTGCCCTGTAGGTGCTATTTCTGAAGGTGAAAACCATTATGAAATTGATGCAGATATGTGTGTAGAATGTGGTGCATGTCAAGCTGGTTGTCCAGCAGGTGCTATTGAAGCATAATTGTTTTATTAGCAATAAGCACTGGAAAGGCCCCTCTAAAGAGGGGCTTATTTCTTATATTTTATGTGGAAGGGGCTTCTAGTATGCTCAAAAAAATATTTTCTTCTAAAAAAGAAAAAAGAGATATTTCTATAGATAAACAATTAGATTTAAATAAATTACCACAACATGTTGGTATAATTATGGATGGAAATGGTCGCTGGGCTACTGGAAAGGGTTTAATTAGAACATCTGGACATAAAGCTGGCGTAAAAACACTAAAAAAAATTCTTAAAACTTGTATAAAATATAATATACCTATTTTAACAGTATATGCATTTTCTACTGAAAATTGGAAAAGACCAATGACAGAAGTTAATTTTCTGATGAATTTATTTTCTAGTTTTTTAGCAGAACAAATTGATGAAATGTGTGAAGATAATGTACGTATTCACTTTATCGGAAGAGTTGATGAATTACCAGGTAATTTACCAAATGAATTACATGCAGCAGAAGAACGCACTAAAAATAATACTGGTGTAAGATTTAATGTTGCTGTAAATTATGGTGGTAGAGATGAGATTGTAACAGCAGTAAAAAATATAGCTAGTGAAGTACAATCAGGTGATTTATCTATTGATAAGATTGATGATAAAGTGATTGACGATAATTTATATACAAAAGATTTGCCACCTGTAGATTTAATGATTAGAACAAGTGGCGATATACGATTGAGTAATTTCTTATTATGGCAGGCAGCGTATGCCGAATTTTGGTTTACAAAGACAAATTGGCCAGATTTTTCTTCTGAAGAATTTCTTCAAGCAATTGTTGATTTTCAAAAGAGAGATAGAAGATTTGGTGGTTTGAGTAGCAAATAATTATATTTAGGGCGGTGGAAGATTTTGCTAACGCGAATTATCAGTGGAATTATTGGTATGATAATAGCTACAGGTGTAATTCAAATAGGGGGTTCATTATTTATAGCAGTTTCTATATTACTTGCTTGTCTTGCTTGGCGAGAATATGTAAATGCTTTTGCCCATAAGAATTATAATATACCATTATTTTGGGGCTTATTGATTATTTGTTTTATGGTATTGAGTGGATATATGGCTAATAATATTGTATTTGGTATTGTAGTAGCTATATTTGTTTCCTTAATGAATATGATATTTAATCATAAGCATTTTTCTGTGTTAGATGGTTGCATTACCTTAGCAGGAACAATGTATATAGCTATTCCTTTTTATCATTTAATAATGCTTAGAATGATTGAGAATTCAACTATTTTAGCGACAAATAGTCTTTTAGGAGAATTTTCTGTAGGTTGTATTTTAATATGGCTTACTTTTATTGGTACATGGGCTAGTGATAGCTTTGCTTATTTTGTAGGTTGCAGTATAGGTAAACATCGTTTATGTCCAGAAATCAGTCCTAAAAAAAGCGTTGAAGGTTTTGTTGGCGGAATTTTAGGTTCAATGATATGTGTAGGTCTTTTAGGCAATTATTTTAATTTTGATATGATGATTATGTTATTAATGGGTGCATTGATAGCAATTATTGGTACATTTGGCGATTTAGTAGAGTCTTGTATTAAAAGATTTGTAGGTATCAAAGATTCAGGTACTTTAATTCCAGGTCATGGTGGCGTGTTAGATAGATTTGATAGTTTATTATTTACAGCACCGCTCGTTTATTATATAGCAATATTTTTATTAGATATTTAAGGTAAAGGAATATAATATAATGAAAAAAATTGCAGTATTAGGTTCAACAGGTTCAATTGGAACTCAAACTTTAGATGTAGTTAGAAATCATAGTGATTTCTTAAAAATTGAAGTTTTAGCCGCTAATAATAATGATGAATTATTAGAACAACAAATAAATGAATTTAAACCAGCTATGGCGATTTTGCATAATAAAGAAGCTTATGAAAAATTGAAAGCTCGTTATGTAGGAGAAACTAAATTATATTATGGTGAAGAAGGATTAATCGAAGGGGCTACTACAGATAAAATTGATACAGTAGTTACTTCATTAATGGGCTTTGCAGGTCTTCGTCCAACTATGAGAGCTATTGAAGCTGGTAAAAATATCGCACTAGCTAATAAGGAAACTTTAGTAGTAGCTGGTGATTTAGTCATGAAAAAAGCTCGTGAAAAACAGATTGAAATCATGCCGATTGATAGTGAACATGGAGCATTATTTCAATGTTTACATGGCGAAGATATGAATAAAGTTGATAAATTATTAGTTACTGCTTCTGGCGGTCCTTTTAGAGGTAAGAAAATAGAAGATTTAAAAAATGTTTCAGTAAAACAGTGTTTAAGTCATCCAACATGGAAAATGGGACGTAAGATTACTATTGATAGCGCATCTTTGATGAATAAAGGCTTAGAAGTAATTGAAGCAAAACAATTATATAATGTGGACTATAATAAAATTCAGGTAGTAGTTCACCCACAAAGTATTATTCATTCTATGGTGCAATATGTGGACGGATCAGTTATTGCTCAATTAGGTTCAACTGATATGAGACTTCCTATACAATATGCACTTACTTATCCAGAAAGAATGGTTTGTCCTGCTGAAAAATTAGATTTTTGGCAAATGAAAGATTTAACTTTTGAAAAACCAGATACTGATACATTTAGAGGGCTTGCTTTGGCATATGAAGCTGGGAAAATAGGCGGTTCTATGCCTTGTGTAATGAATGCTGCCAATGAAATTGCCGTAGAAGCTTTTTTAAATGAACAGATTAGTTTCTTAGATATTTATGATATAATAGAAGAAGCTATGCAATCTCATATAACTTTGGTAGAACCAGAACTTGAAGATTTATTTGAAATTGATAGCAATATTCGCAAGCAAGTAAAGGAGAAGATTTATAAGTGTTAATCAGTGCAATTGCTATTGTATTTGTCTTTGGTTTGCTAGTATTAGTTCATGAATTTGGACACTTTATTACTGCAAAAAAAACTGGTATGCGTGTAGATGAATTTGCAATTGGTTTTGGTCCTAAATTAGTAAGTACAAAAAAAGGGGAAACAGTATATTCTATAAGAGCTATTCCTCTTGGTGGTTTTAATAAAATTGCAGGAATGGAAAAAGGCATGGATGAAGATGCAGGCGATAGAGCGTATTGGGCTCGTCCTGTATGGGCTAGAATGATTGTAATTTTAGCTGGTTCGATAATGAACTTTATTTTACCTTTTTTGATTTTTGCAGGAGTTTTTTTCTTTAATGGTATACAAACTCCATCAAATGCTCCAGTTTTAGGGCAAGTTATTTCTGGAGAAGCAGCAAGTCAAGCTGGCTTAAAAGATGGAGATAAAATTTTAAGCGTAAATGGAGAACAAATTACTTCATGGACAAATTTTGTACAGAAAGTGCAAAATGCTGATGGGAAAATTTTAAAAATAGAATTTATCCGTGATAATGAACAGATGGCTACTTCTGTTGTGCCAAAATATGATGAACAAGCTAAGCGTGCTTTGATTGGGGTAACTGCGCCAGTTGATGTAAAAAGTGTAGGCTTTGGTGAATCGATTGCTTTAGCATTTGCTACAGTAGTAAATATTATTTACCAAATGTATAGTGGTCTTATTGGCATGATAACAGGTAGTGTTAGTGCAGAATTATCTGGCCCAGTGGGCGTAGCTCAAATGACTAGTCAAGCTGCACATTTAGGTTTAGTTCCATTATTACAATTTGCTGCATTATTGAGTTTGAACTTAGGAGTAATAAATTTATTGCCAATTCCTGCTTTAGATGGTGGTCATTTTGTAGTTTTATTAGTAGAAGCAATTCGTGGTAAGGCTATTGAAGCAAAATATGTAAGAGTAGTGCAAATGGCAGGTATAATTTTATTATTATCCTTGATGTTTTTCGCTACAGCTCAAGATGTTGGTCGTTTATTTGGCTAAGAGTTAATAAATACAACATAAAAAGGTGTTGGATATAATGATAAAAAGAAAAATGACACGACAAATCAGTATTGGTGATGTGAAAATTGGTGGCGGTGCACCGATTTCTGTGCAATCTATGACTAATACTAAAACAACAGATACAAATGCCACAGTAGCACAGATTAAAGCATTAGTAGATGCTGGTTGTGATATTGTTCGTGTAGCTGTACCTGATATGTCAGCAGCTGAAAATATTTACAATATTAAAAATCAAGTCAATGTACCTTTAGTTGCAGATATTCATTTTGATTATCGTCTAGCTTTAAAAGCTATAGAACAAGGTATAGATGCACTTCGTATTAATCCTGGGAATATTGGCGATGAAGAGCGTGTAAAAGCAGTAGTCGAAGCTGCAAAAACAAGAAATATTCCTATACGTATAGGTGTTAATGCAGGTTCACTTGATAAAAAATTGTTGGCAAAATATGGTAAAGTAACAGCAGAAGCGTTAGTTGAAAGTGCTTTAGAGCATATAAGAATTCTAGAAAAATTAAATTTCTATGATATTAAAATTTCACTAAAAGCACATGATGTACCATTAACGCTAGATGCTTATCGCTTGATGAGTGAAACAGTGGATTATCCACTTCATTTAGGCATAACAGAAGCAGGCACTGTAAATACAGGAATTATTAAATCCGCTGTAGGTATAGGTGCTTTACTTGCTGAAGGCATAGGCGATACATTCCGCATTTCTTTGACTGGTGATCCTGTAAATGAAGTAAAAGTAGCAAATGAAATTTTAAAAGCATTAGGTCTTAAAGAATATGGACCTACACTTATTTCATGTCCTACTTGTGGTCGTTGTAATATTGATTTACCAAGTATTGCTGAAAAAGTAGAACAAAGATTGTCAGGAATAACAAAACCAATTAAAGTTGCTGTTATGGGTTGTGTTGTAAATGGCCCAGGTGAAGCTCGTGATGCTGATATTGGTATCGCTGGTGGAAAAGGCGAAGGATTAGTTTTCCGCAAAGGCGAAGTTATAAATAAAGTTGCTGAAGATAAATTAGTAGATGCTTTATTTGAAGAATTAGATAAACTTATAAAATAAAAAAGAAGCTGTAATAAAATTTTAGTTTTTAATTTTATTACAGCTTTTTTAGTGGCAAAGAAGATAATGAACATTTTTATTTTAGCTAAAGTATGATAGAATATATAAGTTAATTAATATTGAAAAGGGTTTTTCCCATATATTTTAGGAGGAATTTATAGTGCGTACATCTAAACTTTATGCGCCTACATTGCGTCAGACTCCAGCAGAAGCTGAAGTACCTAGTCATCAGCTAATGCTTAGAGCTGGTTTTATTCGTAAAGTAGCAGGTGGGGTTTATACATATTTGCCTCTTGCTTGGCGTACTTTACGCAAAATAGAACAAATTATTCGTGAAGAAATGGAAGCTAAAGACGGTCAAGAATTAGCTCTTCCAATTGTACAACCTGCTGAACTTTGGAAAGAAACTGGTCGTTGGGAAGTTTTTGGCGAAGAAATGTTCCGTTTAGTGGACAGACATAATCGTGAATTCTGCCTTGGACCAACACATGAAGAAATTATTACAGATTTAGTACGTAATGAAGTACGTTCTTATAAACAATTACCATTATTGTTATATCAAATTCAAAATAAATATCGTGATGAAATTCGTCCTCGTTTTGGTCTTATGCGTGGTCGTGAATTTATCATGAAAGATGCTTATTCTTTTGATAAAGATGAAGCAGGTCTTGATAAATCTTATAAAGATATGTATGATGCATATACAAATATCTTCAATCGTTGTGGCCTTACATTCCGCCCTGTAGAAGCTGATGGCGGCGCTATTGGTAATGCTACAACACATGAATTCACTGTATTAGCTGAGACAGGTGAATCTGATATTGTTTACTGTGAAAAATGCGATTATGCAGCAAACGCTGAAAAATCCGAATTAAAACCAATTGTTGCACCAGATGAAGAAGAATTACCACTTGAAAAAGTAAATACTCCTGGTACAAAAACTATTGAAGCTGTAGCTGAATTTTTAAATACTCCAATTGAAAAAAATATCAAAGCTGTTATTTTCCAAAATGAAAAAGACCAAGTAATCTGCGCATTTGTTCGTGGCGACCATGAAGTAAATGATGTAAAATTACAAAATATTACAGGAGCAATCACATTAAAAATGGCAGAAGAGTCTGCTATTCGCGCTATTGGTGGTGTGCCTGGTTTCATGAGTCCAATCGGTCTTAGCAAAGATGCAATCGTGGTTGTTGATGCTACAGTAATGGAAATGCATAATGCTGTTTGCGGTGCAAATGAAGAAGATTGCCACTATAAAAATGCTAATCCAAAACGCGATTTCGGTGATGTAATCGTAGCTGATATTCGCCTTATTGCAGAAGGAGATCCATGTCCTCATTGTGGCGCTCCAGTAAAAATGACTCATGGTATCGAAGTAGGACAAGTATTTAAACTTGGTATAAAATACAGTAAAGCACTCGGTGCTACTTTCCTTGATGAAAATGGTAAAGAAAAACCATTGATCATGGGTTGCTATGGTATCGGTGTTAGCCGTACAATGGCAGCTGCTATTGAACAATTCCATGATGATAATGGTATTATTTGGCCTGCATCTATTGCACCATTTGAAGTGGTTATTGTACCTATCAACGCTAAAGATGAAGCTCAAATGCAGATTGCAGAAAAACTTTATGCTGATATGAAAAATGCTGGTATAGATGTACTTTTAGATGATAGAAAAGACAGAGCTGGCGTAAAATTTAAAGATGCTGATTTAATTGGCTATCCAGTACGTATTACTGTAAGCCCTAAACTTTTAGATGCTAATGAAGTAGAAATTAAAGTTCGCCGTGATGGTGCTACTTCTAATGTAAAAGTTGATGATTGTGCACAAACAGTAAAAGATATGCTTAAAAATCTATAATAGATTTTAAGTACGACATTATATAAAAAAGCACCTTAAAAGTTAGATTGTTTTTGACTTTTAAGGTGCTTTTGCTATTTTATTATTTTTGAATTAATTTTGTTAAATAATCAGTTATTTCTTGCCAAAGGTTAGGATTTGTATCTAAGACTTTGCGTAATCGTTGAGGATATTTGCCATTTTTTTGATAAATTTCAATGATAAATTTTATAGCACAAATTAATTGTTCTTTATTTAAAGCGATATCAATATGTTGACCATATACAGGGCTATTTCCTAACAATCCACCGATATATATTTCAAATTTATGTGGATTTTTAAATGATGGCATTATGCCAATATCTTGAGATTTTGCTTTGCCTAAGCTATTGATACAGCCAAACACACCGATTTTTAATTTTTTAGGTACGATTTGACCATAAAATAAATCATCTAATTCTGTTGCTAAAGCATGTACATCATATAAACCCTTAGTGCAAGTAGTACCTTTACAGCTGACGATAGCTCTAACTGTAGTCCCTGTACCACCTAAGCGCAGATTGTGTGCTTTTATTTCAGCTAACATGCTCTCAATATTATCTGGGGAAATTTGTTCAATTTCTATAGTACCTCTAGATGTGGCAGTAATTTTACCATTGCCATATGTTGACGCAATTTGAGCGATAGCTATTAATTCTTGAGCTGAAAATTCGCCACAATTACCTACAATTCTAGCTGTATAGAAATTATTTTTTTGATGGATTATACCTGCTGGTATCATTTTATTTCTCCTTTGTATTTACATATTGTTTAGTTTTTACCAATATTTACCCATTCAACAGCTTTAGAATATTTTTCTAGTTCAGGAATACTAAGTTCAATAGCACTATTTCGGCTACCACAAGCAGGATAAACTTTATCAAAGCGTTTTAAAGATTCATCAAGATATACTTTTACGCCATCTTTAGGAGCAAATGGACAAACTCCACCGATAGGAAAGCCAGTCATAGGCTCAACTTCATCAGCTTTGAGCATAGTAGCTTTTTTGTGAAATTTTTCTTTGAATTTATGGTTATCAATTCGCATATCACCAGCCATAACTACAAGAATAGCATCTTCATTTAATTTAAAAGACATAGTTTTGGCAATATGAGCTTCTTGGCAATTTAAAGCTTTAGCAGCTTCAGTTACCGTAGCACTAGAAACAGGAAATTCCATAATTTTATCTTCCATATTAAATTGTTTGAAATATGATTTTACTTTTTCTATGGACATAAAGACAGCTCCTTTTAAAAATAAAAGCCACTAACAAAAGTCAGTGGCTTTATTTTATAATATATTATTTTGCTTCGATAGCAGCATTTAAATCTTCGATGAGTTTATCGATATCGATGCCATGAGCGCCTGCACCTTGTTCGATGTTTTCAAAGTGAGCAGCAGCACAACCGAGGCAACCCATACCAGCGTTTACGAATACTTCTACAGTTTCAGGATATTGGCTAACAACTTCCATAATACCCATTTCTTTAGTTATAGTCATGAAAAATATCTCCTTTATTTATGATTTATAGTGAAATTTGATAATTAATTTTATTCACATGGGAATTATATCATATTTTTTTTAGTTTTGGTATAAGTAAATGATATTTTTGTAAATAATCATAGAAAAATGATATGAATTTATTTTAAATTATTTTTAATAAAGATTTTGCTGTAAATAGAAAAAATACTATAAGTATATTTTATAAATATTATTTTTAGTGCAGAATAATAAAGATAGATAATTGATAAATTTTTTAGATAGCAGTACAATAAGACATTATGAAAAATAAAAAATGTGTTATGGGGATAAAGAGGGAGATTTTATGGAATTTGTAGCTTTTTATTTAGGTGATATCAATATTTATTGGTATGGCTTAATAATTGTCTTTGCATTACTAATAGGCTTAGGTATAAGTAAAATAATGTTTAAATTATATGGTGAAAAATTCAGCCCCATGTGGGATTTATTGATTTTTATAATTCCTGTGAGTTTAATATGTGCTAGAATTTTTTATGTAATTATACATTTAGATGCATATATGTCAAATATAGGTCAAATTTTTTGTATTTGGCAAGGTGGTCTATCTATTTATGGAGCATTATTGGGTTTTCTAGCAACAAGTATAGTTTTTTTGCGCAAATATGGTTATAATTTATGGTTGTGGTTTGATTTAATGATGCCTTCAATTTTATTTGGTTTGATTATTTTGCAATTGGCAAATTTTATGATGCAATTTTCATTGGGAACTCCGTTAGGTTTAGATATTCCTAATGACCATAGTTTAGCTGAATATGTAGAATATAGGTATCGTCCAACAGGTTTTGAAGCATACCAATATTTTCAGCCAGTAGCCTTATATCAAGCTTTTGCTTATAGTATAGTATTTATGATTTCTGTTTTATGTTTACTTATAAATAGAAAATATAAATTTTTAGCTGAAGGCACAGTTTTTTTATTTAGTGTTATTTTGATGGCTATTATTAGATTTGGTATTGGCTTTATGTATTTTAGTGTTAATAAAGATATGTTATTATATCCAATGCAGTGGATAGCATTGACTGTAATGATAGCGACTGTATTTATATATGTAGTAAAACGTTTTCAACATAATTGAGTGTTTATTTTAAGATGAAAGAGAGAAGATAGGTGTGTTTAAACAAAAAATATATACAAAAATAATATTATTTATTATGTTAGTTTGTTTGCCTTTAGTTTTATCAAGTCCTAAAGTAATGCCTGTATCAGCAGCAGAAAATGAAGAAGATATTCCAATTACTATATTAAATTATCATAAGGTTGATAATATGAATATAGCTTTATCAGTATTACCGGAAGATTTTGACCGACAAATGGCTTATTTAAAAGAGAACGGTTATAATACCATAAATACTGACCAATTATACGATTATATGGTAAATGGAGCAGAGCTTCCAGAAAATCCTATCATGATTACTTTTGATGATGGTTATGAAGATAATTATCAAAATGCGTATCCAATTTTGAAAAAATATGGTTTTACAGGTACTATTTTTGTAATTACAGATTTTGTTAGCAATCAGCCTAATTATTTAACTTGGGAACAAATAAAAGAAATGAAAGCAAATGGTATGGATTTTCAATCGCATACAGCTAGTCATAAATCTATGACAGAGCTTACAGAAGCGCAGTTAAAAGATGAACTTACAAAATCTAAACAAACATTAGATACGCAATTAAATCAAGATACAAAGTTTATGGCTTATCCTACAGGCACATATAATTTATATATTGCTAAATTAGTTAATGACGCAGGTTATCGTGGCGCATTTACGATAAAATATGGTAATGTGGATAGAGCAAGTAATATTTATGCTTTAGAAAGAGTACCTATTTTCCATACAGAAAATACATTTTTATCTTTTTATGAACGCATGCATTATGTACCAGTATTTGAACGATTGGGTTGGTATAAGAGTTAATCGAATTTGCTATTGAAATAAATTTTGATGACTGTTACAATTATACTTGTATAAATATGATTATTTTATAA
Source organism: Megamonas sp. (assembly GCF_986095205.1). Classification (NCBI taxonomy): domain Bacteria; kingdom Bacillati; phylum Bacillota; class Negativicutes; order Selenomonadales; family Selenomonadaceae; genus Megamonas; species Megamonas sp. The sequence goes on from NZ_CFQVBI010000011.1 coordinate 82,206, forward strand.
AATGAGAGGGGTTTCATTGGTGGAATTTGAACATATTAGTGTTCTACCAGAAGAAGTAATAGCAGGGCTTGCTATTAAACCTGATGGTATATATGTGGATTGTACTTTAGGTGGAGCAGGTCATTCATCAAGAATTGCAAGTCAATTAAATGAAAATGGTCATTTAATTGGTATTGACCAAGATGAAGATGCTATAAAAGTTGCAACTGAGAGATTAAAACAATATCAATGTAAAATAGATATTGTGCATAGTAATTTTAAAAATTTAGAAGCCATATTAAATGATTTAAATATAGAATATATTGATGGAATTTTATTTGATTTAGGTGTTTCCTCATATCAATTAGATGAAGCAGATAGAGGTTTTTCTTATATGCAAGATGCACCACTTGATATGCGCATGGATAAAACACAAGATTTTTCTGCATATAATGTGGTTAATGAATATGATGAGGAACAATTAAATCATATTTTTAAAACATATGGTGAAGAACGTTGGAGCAAACGTATAGCTGAGTTTATTGTAAAATATCGTCAAGAAAAGAAAATAGAAACTACAGGCGAATTAGTGGATATTATTCGCCGTGCTATACCAGCTGCTGTGCGAAAAAAAGCAACGGGTCATCCAGCAAAACGCATTTTTCAGGCTATTCGTATAGAAGTAAATAATGAATTAGGAATTTTAGAAAATACTTTTAAAACAGCAGTAAAACATTTAAATAAGGGTGGGAAAATAGCAGTAATAACTTTTCACTCTTTAGAAGATCGCATAACAAAGAATGTTTTTAAAGAGTTATCTCGTGGGTGCATTTGTCCACCGCATTTACCAATTTGTGTATGTAATCATAAGCCTGAGATAAAGCTTTGCAGTAAAGCTATAAAGCCATCAAAATATGAGATGGACGATAATTCACGTTCTAAAAGTGCAAAATTAAGAGTAGCAGAGAAGTTATAATCTTAGGAGGATTTTATTATGTTAGCGCAACGCAAAATTGCTTATGACGAAAGTCAAAAAAATTATAAACAGATGAAAACTAAAAAATTAGTAAAAGTAGAACAGGCAAAAAATGTAAATGTAAATAATGCGTTGCGTTCAAGATGTATTATTTTATTTGTGATTGTTGTGGCTTTAGCCGGATTTTTTATATTGCGTAGTGGTGCAGCTGCTAGCAATGCTTATTATTTAAATCAATTAAAAAATCAATCTACAGTATTAGAAGCAGAAAATTCTCGTCTTCATTTAGAAATAGCACATTTAAAATCACCAGAAAGAATACAATCTATTGCTACACAAGAATTAGGAATGATAGTACCGGATAAGTTTTTCTTTTCAACTAAAAATTGATTATCAATTAAGCCATAAATTTCTTAAACAAATTTTTATTTTAAGATTTTATGGCTTAATTTTTTGTAGTATACATATATAAATAAGTGAGCTATAATATAGTTTGATTTTAGATTGCTAAAAGATATAAAAAGCAAATTCAGGAGGGTTTCCAATGACCATTGAACAACTAGTGTCAGTATTAAATAATGTAGAAGTAAAAGGAGATGTGAATAAAGAAATTGAGTTTATAACTCATGATTCACGTCGTGTGAGAAAAAACACTTTATTCGTATGTATCTGTGGTACTAGGGTAGATGGTAATAAATTTATTCCTCAAGCTATAGAAGCTGGAGCTTGTGCGATTATGACTGAAAAAGATGTAGAAGTTCCTGCAGATATTACAGTTATAAAAGTGCCAAATATGCGTGAAGCAATGGAACTTGCTGTACCATATTTTTATGATTATCCAGGTAAAAAAATGCGTATGATTGGTGTTACAGGAACAAACGGTAAAACAAGTAGCACATATATGCTTCGCGATATTTTGCGTAAAGCTGGTTACAAAGTTGGTGTTATTGGCACAATTAAAATCATGATTGAAGATGAAGAAATGCCAATTCACAATACAACACCAGATGTGATTGACCTTCAAGAAATCTTAGATAAGATGTATAAACAAAATATCGATTATGTAGTTATGGAAGTATCTTCACATGCTTTAGATATGAATCGTATAGCAGGTTGTGAATATGATACTGCAATGTTTACAAATCTTACTCAAGACCATTTAGATTATCATAAAACTATGGAAAATTATGCCCTAGCTAAGGCAAAATTATTTGATAGTTTATCTGCGCCAAATTTAGTGAAGTCTAATAAAAATGCTGTAATTAATTTAGATGATGAACTTGGCAGTAAAACAATGATTGAGCATACAAAATGCAATTTAATAACTTATGGTATTAAAAATGATGCTGTATTAAAAGCTGAAAATGTAGAAATAAAAGCATCGGGTGCTTCTTTTGATGTAAAATACAAAGATGATTGTGTTCATTTTGATTTAAAAGTTACAGGTATGTTCAATGTTTATAATATTTTAGGTGTAATTGGCGTAGCTTTAGCTGAAAAAATTTCTTTTGATATAATCAAAGAAACTCTTGAAGCATTTGAAGCTGTAGCAGGACGCTTTGAACTTGTACGTCAAGGTCAAGATTTCAGTGTAATTGTCGATTATGCACATACTCCAGATGGATTAGAAAACGTTTTAAAAACAGCGCGTGAAATCGCTAAAAAACGTTTGATTGTAGTATTTGGTTGTGGTGGTGATCGTGATAGAACAAAACGTCCTATTATGGGTCGTATTGCAGCACAGCTTGCTGATGTGGTAATTGCAACTTCTGATAATCCAAGAACAGAAGATCCAGAATTTATTTTATCTGAAGTAGAAGCTGGTGTGCTTCCTGCACTTCATGGCAATTTCCATGAAAAAATCACAGATAGAAGAACAGCTATTTTCAGAGCTATTGAACTTGCGCAAAAAGATGATATCGTACTTATTGCGGGTAAAGGTCATGAAAATTATCAGATTTTGAAAACAGGAACTATTCATTTTGATGATAAAGAAGTAGCTATTGAAGCAATTAGGGGGAAGATTAATGGCTAATTATCAATTTTCATTAACACAAGTAATGCAAGCTACAAATGCTATCTTAAAAAAATTGACTTCAGCTTCAGTTTTTGGTGGTGTAACAACTGATACTAGAAAAATTGAAGAAGGAATGTTATTTATTGCCTTAAAAGGTGAAAACTTTGATGGGCATGATTTTATTGCTGATGCTGCTAAAAAAGGAGCAATTGGGGCTATTGTAAATAAAGATTATGATATTTCCTTGATTGAAGATATTGATATAGATATTTTAGCTGTAGATGATACATTAAAAGCATATCAAGATTTAGCTCATTTTTGGCGCAAGAAATTCAATATTCCTGTAATAGCAATAACTGGTTCTAATGGTAAAACTACTACAAAAGATTTAACAGCAGCTGTATTATCAGGAAAATATAATGTATTGAAAACACAGGCTAATTTTAATAATGAAATTGGACTTCCTATGACTTTATTGCAATTAGATGGAAGTTATGATGTAGCTGTTGTGGAAATGGGTATGCGAGGATTAGGTCAAATTAAAGAATTGACTGATATCGCTAAACCTACAATGGGTGTAATCACTAATGTAGGTGAAACTCATATGGAACTTTTAGGATCTATGGAAAATATAGCGAAGGCTAAAGGTGAAATGGCACAAGCTATTGAAATCAATGGAAATGTCATTTTAAATGCTGATGATGAATTTGTTTCTAAAATGAATAGATTGACAAAAGCTCATGCAATTTATTTTGGTATCAATCATGCAGGCGATATCAAGGCTTTTGATATCAAAACTGTAAATGATGGCAAAACAGAATTTGATGCAATTGTTGGCGACAAAGTAGCTCATTTCACATTGAATATGATAGGCATACACAATGTTTATAATTGTTTAGCTGCTTTAGCTGTAGGTTATGCTTGTGGACTTACTGTTGAAGAAATGCAAAAAGGATTAGCTACATTTAAACCAACTGCTATGCGTTTTGAATATAAAAGATTAGCTGATTTTAATTTAATAAATGATGCATATAATGCAAGTCCAATGTCTACAAAAGCAGCTTTAGAAAATTTAACTAAAGTAGCTAAGAAACGTAAAATTTTAGTAATGGGTGATATGTTTGAATTGGGTAGTGTAGAACAAAAAGCTCATGAAGATATTGGTTTATTAGCTGGTAAATTAGGTGTGGATATTGTAATCACTAGAGGCACATTGACAAAATTCACAGCTGAAGCTGCAAAAAAAGCAGGGGTAGCAAAAGTTTTTGAATGTGCAAGTCATGAAGAAGCAGTAGATGTATTGAAAAAAGAATTACAAAAAGAAGATACTGTTTTATTTAAAGGCTCTCATGGTATGCATATGGAAAAAATAATTGAGTTATTGGAGAAAGAATATAAATGATAGAAGCATTTAATTTAAATATGATATGGGCAGCAGTAGCTGCTGCCCTTGTAGTTTTGGCAGTAGGACCATTTTTAATTCCAGAACTACATAAATTAAAATTTGGTCAAAGCATTCGTGAAGAAGGGCCAAAAAGTCATCAAGCTAAATCAGGAACACCAACTATGGGCGGTATTATGATTGTTGGTGGTATTACTATTGCAACTTTAATTTTTGCAGATTTTACTATAGAAGTGGCTTTAGCTTTATTTGTAATGTTAGGTCATTTTGTTTTAGGATTTTTAGATGATTATATAAAAGTTGTTTTAAAACGTAATTTAGGTTTAAAAGCTAAACAAAAATTACTAGGACAATTTATTATTGCAATTATTGTAACTTATATTGGTATAAATTATACAGGACTTACTCAAGATGTTTGGATACCATTTATTGGACAAACTTATGATATTGGTTGGTTTTATTATGTTTTAGTAATTGGTGTGCTTATTGGTACTACAAATGCTGTAAATTTAACTGATGGTTTAGATGGTTTAGCATCTGGTGCTATGGCTGTAGCTTCATTAGGTTTTGCTGCTGTTTGTTTATATTTCAATAAAGCAAATTTAGCGATTTATAGTTTTGCTTGTTTCGGTGCATGTATAGCCTTCTTGAAATTCAATTACCATCCAGCAAAAGTATTCATGGGTGATACTGGTTCTCTTGCTTTAGGTGGTGTTTTAGCTGGTCTTGGAATTTTGACAAAGACAGAATTATTATTGATTATCTTAGGTGGTTTATTTGTAATCGAAACTTTATCTGTAATCATTCAGGTAACATCTTTTAAAACTACAGGTAAACGCGTATTTTTAATGAGTCCAATTCACCATCATTTTGAATTAAAAGGTTGGTCAGAAACTCGTGTAGTTATGACTTTTTGGTTTGCTGAATTTGTTTTTTGTATTTTAGCTTTATTGACTTTACATTATAGTTAATACTGATTAATATTTAGATAGAGCTAGGTTTCTTTCATTTATTTCTTATGTATTAAAGAAATAAATTTAAAGATTTTAGGAGGTTTTTTTAATGGATTTGAGCAATAAGAAGGTTATTGTAATCGGTGCAGGCATTAGTGGTTTTGCAGCAGCTAAACTTGCTAAAAAACTAGGAGCAGATGTTATTTTAAGTGATGCTAATGAAAAACTAGGTGAAAAGCACGATTTAACTGAGCTTACTGCTTTAGATATAAAAGTAGTTTTAGGAAAACAAACAGAAGCTTTATTTGAAGGTGCAGATTTAGTGATTATTTCTCCAGCTGTACCAAGACATTTACCACTTTTTGAAAAAGTAGCTGAAAAAGTAAAAATTATTAGTGAGGTAGAGTTTGCTTATAAATTAGCTAAAGCTCCTATTTTTGCTGTTACAGGTACAAATGGTAAGACTACAACAACTATGCTTTTAGGCGAATTAATGAAGACTATTTATGGTGAAGATAATGTTGGTGTTGGTGGTAATATTGGTACACCACTTTGTGAAGAATGTTATCGCATTGGTGAAAATGGTTGTATTGTAGCAGAAATATCCAGTTATCAGATGGAAGCTTCTAGTGAATTTGCAACGAAAGGTGCAGCTATATTAAACGTAACTCCTGACCATTTGGCTCGTCATAAAACTATGGAAGTTTATCAAGCTGAAAAAGAAAAAGTATTTGCTCATCATACAGAAGAAAATTTCTTAGTTTTAAATTATGATGATGTACATACTCGTGATATGGCAAATAGAGCAAAAAGTACAATCTGCTTTTTCAGTAGTTCCCAAGAATTAGAAGAAGGGGCTTTTGTAAAAGATAATCAACTTGTTATTCGTTGGAAAGGTTTAATGCATGTTATTTGTAATGTAGATGATATGCAAATCAAAGGTAGCCATAATATAGAAAATGCTTTAGCAGCTTTAAGCTTAGCCTTTTTGGCAGGTGGCGATACTATAAAAATGGCAGAAGCTTTGAAAGCCTTTGCTCCAGTAGAACATCGCATTGAACCTGTTAAAACTATTGATGGGGTAACTTATTATAATGACTCTAAAGCAACAAATCCAGAAGCTGCTAATAAAGCAATTGCAACATTCCCACATATAATTTTGATAGCAGGTGGCGATGATAAAAATACTCCACTTGATGAATTTTATGCTTTAGTAAATGAACGTGTGGATAATTTAATTTTAGTTGGCGATGCTACAAAACGTTTTAAAGAAGAAGCTTTAAAACATAATTATCCAGAAGATAAGATTTATGAAGCAGGATATTCTATGCAAGAAGCAGTAAATTATGCTCATAAAATAGCCAAAGCTCCACAAGTAGTATTATTATCACCAGCATGTGCAAGTTTTGATATGTATGAAGGTTATGAAGCTCGTGGTCGTGATTTTAAACGTTTAGTTAATGAATTGAAATAAGTTTAAATAGAGAAAGTGAGAAAATAGTATGAGGATAATTGTATCTGGCGGTGGCACAGGAGGACATATTTATCCAGCAATTACATTGATAAATAATATAAAAAAATTAGTGCCAAATGCAGAATTTCTCTATGTAGGTACTAAAAAGGGTTTGGAAGCTGATATTATTCCACGTGAACAAATTCCTTTTGTTACCTTAGATATAAGTGGTTTTGAACGTCATTTGACTATGAAAAATTTTGTAGTAGCAGGTAAGGCGTTAAGAGCTGTAATGAAGGCTAGAAGTATTGTCAAAAATTTTAAACCAGATGTGGCTATTGGAACAGGTGGATATGTATGTGGACCTATTTTGATGGCTGCAAGTTTGATGGGAATACCAGCTTTGATACAAGAGCAAAATGCTATTCCAGGTGTTACTAATAAAATTTTAGCAAGATTTGTAGATAAAATAGCAGTAGGATATAAACGAGCTTTAAGTTATTTTCCTGAAAATAAAGTAGTATTTACAGGTAATCCTATTCGTGATGATATTTTATTGAGTACAAGAAATGAAGGTTTAATGGAATTTTCATTAGATACTACGAAAAAAACAATTTTAGTATCTGGTGGAAGTCGTGGTGCTCATAGCATTAATAAAGCTATGCTTGAAGTTCATAAACATTTTGCCAATAATTATCGTGTGCAGATTATGCATGTTACAGGTAAAAATGAATATGATTTTGTAAAAAATGGCTTAGCTGATTTAGGTGTTAATTTAGATAAAGTAGATAATTTGGCTGTTTATCCATATTTGTATGATATGCCAAAAGCATTAGCAGCTACAGACATAGCTGTTTTCAGAGCTGGGGCTACAAGTTTAGCAGAGCTTACAGCAAGAGGTGTACCAGCAGTATTAATACCATATCCATTTGCAGCAGAAAATCATCAAGAATTTAATGCTCGTGAATTAGAAAAAAATGGAGCTGCTAAAGTTATCTTAAATCGTGAACTTACAGGCGAAAAATTGATAAATGTATTAGAAGAAATGCTTGCTAGTGAAAATCGTCTACAAGAAATGGTAGAAGCTAGCCGTAATATGGGAAAACCTAGTGCTGCTTTAGCTATTGCTGAAATGGTAGTGGATTTGGCTAAAAAAACAAATTATTGATTGTGAGAGGTGTACTTGAAAAGTGCTTGAAGGTATAAAAAAATTACATTTTGTTGGCATTGGTGGTGTAGGTATGAGTGCCATTGCTGAAGTAATGTTAGATAAAGGATATGAAATATCTGGTTCTGATTTGAGTGAATCAGCAGTAGTAAAACATTTAAAAGCAAAAGGTGCTACAATTTATAAAGGTCATGATGCTTTGAATGTAGAAGGTAAAGAAGCATTAGTTTTATCTTCTGCTATACATCAAGATAATCCTGAACTTGTAGCTGCGAAAGCTAAAGGTTTAAAATTATTTCATCGTTCCGATATTTTAGCTTATCTATTAAATGATGCTAAAGGCATAGCAGTAGCAGGTGCTCATGGAAAAACAACTACATCTTCTATGATCAGTGTAGTTTTAGAACATGCAAAAGTTGACCCTACAATTTTAATTGGTGGTTTTGTAGATTATTTAAAAGGTAATGCAAAACTTGGTAAATCTGATTATTTAGTAGCTGAAGCTGATGAAAGTGATGGCTCTTTCTTGAAATTCTATCCTAAAATTGCAGTTGTTACTAATATTGAAGATGACCATATGGATCATTATGGTTCTATGGAAAATATCATCAAAGCATTTATCCAATTTGTACAGAATTTAGATAAAGAAACAGGTCTTGCTGTATTATGCTTTGATAATGAAAATATTAGAAATATAGCAGATAAAGTGGATAGAAAATATATTTCTTATGCTTTGGACCATGATGCTGATTATATGGCAAAAGATATTAAAATAGATGGACCACATACAAGCTTTACTGTTATTTATAAAGGTGAAGTTTTAGGAGATGTGGCTCTTAATATTCCAGGCAAACATAATGTATTAAATGCATTAGCTACAATTGCTGTATGTCATCATATGGGATTGAGCATAGAAGAAATAGCAGAAGGTTTTAAAGTTTTTTCTGGTACAAAACGTCGTTTCCAAACAAAATTTAGAAATGAAAATGTTTGGATTGTAGATGATTATGCACATCATCCAACTGAAATTCAAACAACTATAAAAGCTGCTAAACAGACAAATCCAAAACGTTTAATAGTAGCTTTCCAGCCACATCGTTATAGCAGAACACAATTATTACAAAAAGAATTCGGTTCTTGTTTTGTAGGTGCAGATGTATTGGTATTAACTGATATTTATGCAGCAAGTGAAGACCCTATCGAAGGAATTTCAGGTAAAACTATTGTAGATGAAGTAAAAAAACAGACAGGTGTAGATGCTGTTTACATTGAAAAATTAGAAGATATTGCACCATGGCTTAAAGAAAATATTCAAGCTGGAGATTTAATCATTACTATGGGTGCAGGTAATATCTATACTGTTGGTGAAAATTTAGCTCAAAGTTTATAATTGTGAGGAATAGAAAATGAATTTTAAAAAGATTGTTGTCTTGATGGGTGGCCCATCTAGTGAAGCAGAAATTTCTAGATTAACTGGTACAGCTATTTTAAATGCTTTACAAGAAAAAGGTTATAATGCAGTAGGCATGGAATTTGTGCCAAAAACATTAGTGGAAGATATCAAAGAAAGTGGCTGTGATATTGTATTTAATGCTGTTCATGGTAAATATGGTGAAGATGGCAGAATTGCAGCGGTACTTGAAATGATTGATATGCCATATACAAGTTGCAGCGTTTTATCCAGTGCCATAACAATGGATAAAGTAGCAAGTAAATATCTTTTCCGTTCTACAGGAATTTCTACACCAAATTGCCTTATTTATCGTAAGACAGATACTGATAGAAATTTAGTAGAAGAAATTGCTGATAAATTCTCTATGCCAGTAGTTGTAAAAGCAGCATCTCAGGGTTCTAGTATTGGAGTAGAGATTGTAGAGAAAAAAGAAGATTTACAAAAAGCAATTGATGCATGTTTTGAATATGATGATGCTATTTTAGTTGAAGAATTCATCAAAGGTAGAGAATTATCTATTCCTGTTTATGGAAATAAAGAAAAGAAAGCTTTACCAATTATCGAAATAACTACTAATTCTGGTAGATATGATTATAAGAGCAAATATACAAAAGGTGAATCTTTCCACATTATTCCAGCACCACTTAGCGAAGAATTAACAGCTAAAATTCAAAAATTATGTATTGATGCATGTACAGTAGCTGATTGTCGTGGTGTTGTACGTGTAGATGTTATGCTTAGTGAAGAAAATATTCCATATGTATTGGAAATAAATTCAGTTCCAGGTATGACACAGACATCTTTAGTTCCAGATGCAGCAAATCATGTAGGCATCTCTTTTGGTGAATTATGTGAAATGATTTTGCAGATGGCTATAGAAGAAAAATAAGGAATAATTTATGACAAAAAAGCAAGTTAAATCAAAAAGATTAATTGCAGCTAAAAATTTAAAAAGAGGCCTATTAGGCCTCTTTGCTATACTAGCAATTATATTTATAATTAACTCGCCTATATTAAAAATAGGTTATGTAAAAGTTACAGGTAATTCTTATTTACCTAGAGAAGATGTTTTGCAGATTGCACGAATAACAGAACCTATAAATATTTTTTCTGTACAAACAGATGTTATTCAAAATTATTTACAAAACGATTTACGCATAGATACAGCTAAAGTTTGGCGAGATTTTCCGAACTGTTTAAATATAGAAATTGTAGAAAGATTACCACTTGCAGTTATGAATTGCAGTTATGGTTATGTTGATTTAGATAAAAATAGTGTGATAATTGACACATATAAAGATCCTAAAAAGATACAAAAGCCAGTGATAGTAGGCATTTCTTTAGATGATGTATATACTGGTGATAAAGTTGAAAATGAAGTAGTAAATAAGGTTTTAAGCTATTTAGGTTATTTAAAACCAGAAGTATTACAACAGATTATACAAATAAATATTGCTGATGCAAATACTATTGAAGCTTATACCCTAAAAGGAACAAAAATTATTTTAGGTAATATAGAAGATCCAGAGGATTTAGCAAATAAAACAAATGAATTTTTTTATGATGTAAAGACAACAACTATACCAGTTGAATACATTGATTTTAGTTATGCTCGACCAGTATTAAAAATAAAGCAATGAGGCTAAATAATGATTAGAGATAAAAAATTTTATTCGATAATTTTTATATGCTTTTTATTGGGATTTATGATATCTGTTCAAGTAAGGACGGCTCAAGAGAATGTGAAGACATCTACTCAATATCAACGAATAGAAAAATTATCTGATATGTTATTGCGTACGGAACAAGAACGTGATGAATTAAAAGCAGAAATTGTTAGATTGAAAGAAGATGGAAATTTGCGAAAAGAATTTCCTGAAAGGATAAATTTTTTAGCAGGAACAACAGCAGTTAAAGGACCAGGTGTAGTAGTATCTATTGAAGATAGCAAAAAAATCATATCAAATTCAGATAATACGAATTTATATATAATTCATGATGAAGATATTTTAAAAGTAATCAATGAATTACGAGCTGCGGGGGCAGAAGCAATCTCATTGAATGATCAAAGACTGATATCAACTTCAGAAATTCGCTGTGCAGGTCCTACTATTTCAGTAAATAACACAAGAGTAGCAGCTCCATTTGTAATAAAGGCTATAGGTAATGCTAAAAGTATGGAAGATGCTATAAAAATGCGTGGTGGAGTAGCTGAAACTTTGAGTGTATGGGGAATACAAGTGGATATAAAAAAGGATAATAATATAGTTATTCCTGCATATAAGGGTGCGACAGAATTTAAATATGTAACAGCTATATCTCAATGAGTTTTATGTAGGGGATTTTTATGAAAAATGTAGTTATTTTATGTGTGATAGCAGGTTTATTAGGTGGCAGTATAGGATACATAGTGCCAGTTGTTATTCCTACAGAATATAATAAATTATTTTCAGTGGCTATATTAGCTGGGATAGAATCTGTTTGTAGTGCTATTAAATTAATAATGAGAGATAAATTTAAAGGCAATATTTTTATTATAACTTTTTTTGCAAATGTAATTATTGCTGTATTATTTGTGTTTATTGGAGATAGTTTAGGATTAGATTTATATTATGTAATTTTATTAGCATTAGGTTTTAAATTATTACAGGATTTAGATGTAGTTAAAACATATATATTTACTAAATGAAATAAGTCTCTTGATACAAGATAATAGTTAAATAAAATATTTAAGCTATTAAACTGTTGTATTGAGAGCTTTTTTATTATATATTAGAATATATTGGTAGGGTTTTAATAAAGCAATTATTGACAAAATAACAAATAAGATATTGGCTAAACATGTTTTTTGTTATATAATTAGTTATTAAGTGTAATATTTTTTAATTTTATAAGTAATTGAAAGAATAATTAACACATAAAGTTACAGGATTGTAAATATAAAATTTTAGTAGAACTAATTTAAAATTAAAAAAAGCTTATGAGAATAGAGAACTGGGGGTTACAGTGGTGTTTGAGTTTGATCAGGAACAAGAAATGGAGCCGATTGCGAAAATAAAAGTAGTTGGTGTTGGTGGTGGCGGTAATAATGCCGTAAATAGAATGATTGCTTCTGGTTTAAAGGGAGTAGAATTTATTGCGATAAATACAGATGCACAAGCATTAGTACATGCTATGGCACAAAATCGCATGCAGATTGGTGAAAAATTAACTCGTGGTTTAGGTGCAGGTGCTAGACCAGAAATTGGTGAAAAAGCTGCTCAAGAAAATCGCGATGATATCATAAAAGCCCTACAAGGTGCAGATATGATTTTCGTAACTGCTGGTATGGGCGGTGGTACAGGTACAGGTGGTGCTCCAATCGTAGCTGAATGTGCTAGAGAAGTTGGCGCTCTTACTGTAGGTGTAGTTACTAGACCATTTACTTTTGAAGGTAAAAAACGTTTGAAACAAGCAGAAGCTGGTATTGCAAATTTAAAAGCAAATGTAGATACTTTGATTACAATTCCAAATGATAGATTGTTGGATATTATTGATAAGAAAACTTCAATGGTAGACGCATTCCGTATAGCAGACGATGTTCTTCGTCAAGGTGTACAAGGTATTTCCGACTTGATTGCTGTTCCAGGTCTTATCAATCTTGACTTTGCCGACGTAAAAACAATTATGAGTAATGCAGGTTCTGCACTCATGGGTATAGGTGAAGGTCAAGGTGATAATGCAGCTATTGATGCAGCTAAAATTGCAGTAAATAGCCCATTGTTAGAAACTTCCATTCAGGGCGCAAAAGGTGTGTTATATAATATTACTGGTGGTCCAAATTTAGGCTTAGCACAAGTAAATGAAGCTTCAAGAATTATCTCTGAAGCTGCTCATGAAGATGCAAATATCATTTTTGGTACAGCAATAGATGAAACTCTTGATGATACTGTAAGAATAACTGTTATAGCTACAGGATTTGACGAAAATGCTGATGAAGGTGTACCTGAATTTCCTTCAGTACCAAAACAGCCAGCAGTAGAAGAAGTGGGAATGGGCTTCCCAGATCTTCCACCATGGATGAGACATAGTAGTAAATAAGGTTATTAACAGGCAATCATGACATTGATTGCCTGTTTTTTGCTCAACAAAGAAATAATTTCAACAGGAAGTGAAAGTATGCGACGATATATACCTTTATTGATAATTGGGTTATGTATTGTATTTATGGTATTAGCGACTTTACTTTATACAACACAAAGTGTTGGCAAAAAAGAACAAGCCAATAAATTTATACCTGTAACTAAAACTTTAACAGTATATACTACAATTCCTGTAGAGATGGCTTCGATTATTGCTAGTGAATATCAAAAAGATGCTAATATTCAAGTTAATTTTATTCCTATAGCAAAAGAGGATTTAATAAATAATTTTCAACATAATAATATAAAAGATGTTGATATGGTCTTAGCAGATTCAACAGTTTTAGAAGAATTAAAAAGTTTAAATGCATTAACAAGCAATATATCTGAAGAAGAAGATATTGTAAAAGAGCGATTTAAAGATAATAATAATTCTTGGATTGGTGTATGGTATGACCCTATTGTTTTTTGTTATAATTTAGATTATGTAAAAAATAATTGGCAAATTCCTTTGACTTGGAATGATTTAGCACAGAATAATAATATAAAAATAGCTATGACAGATTTTATGGTGGCTTCAGCTGCTGCAAATGTATTGTATTCGTTAAGTCAAGATAAAAATATAGATAATACTATGTTATTGATGCAACAAATTCATGCTAAAGTAGTGCGTTATGCTAAATATTTATCCACTCCAGTGCGTATGGTTGGTATGGGAGAGGCTGATGTTGCTATAGCAGTACAAAGTGAAACGTTGCGATATATAAATGATAATTATCCTATAAGCATCATTTATCCAAAAGACGGGACTGCATACCAATTGACAGCTGTAGGCATTGTTAAAGATAGTAATCAACAAGTAGAGGCAAATAATTTTATCAAATGGTTATTAGGTGATGATATTCAAATCAGCTTACAAAAAAATCGTTATTATTATGTACCAACAAATTACACATCTTTGACTTATAAAGAATTTGCAGGGAAAAATATAAGATTTTTAGAAAAGAATAATATTTTTGATGAAAATGCCAAAAAAGCTATTTTAGATGAATGGGTAACAAATGTGCGTTTAAAAAATTAAAGTAATTGGAGTTTAAACTCAGGAGGAGAAATTATGTTAAAAGCCGGTTTTATAAGTTTAGGTTGTTCTAAAAACCTAGTAGATACAGAAGTTATGCTAGGTATTTTAGCCAAAAATAATATTGAGATCACATCTGAACCAGCAAAGGCAGATATTCTAATTGTAAATACATGTACTTTTATTCAATCTGCTAAAGAAGAATCTATCACAACTATTTTAAATATGGCAGAATATAAACAAGAAGGCAAAGGAAAATGTCGTTCTTTGATTATTGCCGGTTGTATGGGTCAGCGTTATGGTCAAGAATTATTAGAAGAATTTCCAGAAGTAGATGCTATCGTTGGCACTGGTGCATGGAGCCGTATTATGGAAGCTGTTGAAGCTACTATTCAAGAAAGAAAACGTGTATTGATTACAGGTGAATCTAAAGAAATTTACACTGCTTCAACACCACGTATTTTTACTACTCCATTTTATAGTGCATATATTAAAATTGCTGAAGGTTGTAATCATCGTTGCGCATATTGTGCTATTCCATATGTACGTGGTAATTATCGTAGCCGTACTATTGAGGATATTAAGCAAGAAGTTGAAGCTTTAGCTGAAAAAGGTGTAAAAGAATTTAATATTATTGCGCAAGATACAACTTATTATGGTAGAGATATTTATGGAAAACCATCTTTAGTGGAATTATTAAAAAAATTAGTTAAAATTGAGAAAGTAAAATGGTTGCGTATACAATACGCTTATCCACATACATTTACAGATGAATTAATCGATTTGATTGCTAGTGAAGATAAAATCTGTAATTATGTAGATTTACCATTACAACATGCGCATAATGATGTATTAAAACGCATGCGTCGCAGTGATACAAAAGAAAGTGTAGAAGCATTATTAGCTAAATTGCGTGAACGTATTCCAGGTGTTGTAATTCGTTCTAGCTTTATTGTTGGTTTCCCTGGAGAAACAGATTCTCAATATACTACACTTCGCAATTTTGTAGAAAAACAGCGTTTTGATAAAGTAGGTATTTTCTCTTATTCTCGTGAAGAAGGAACACCTGCTTATGATATGCCAAATCAAGTTGATGAAAATATCATGCAAGAACGTTATCATGATTTAATGAGTCTTCAAAGTAAAATTTCTGAAACTATTAATATTGAGATGGAAGGTAAAGTCCTTGATGTATTGATTGAAGGTCGCGATGATGAACAACATATGGCATATGGTCGTTCTTATCGTGAAGCTCCAGATGTAGATGGTCAAGTATTTATCGAAGGTGATGATATCAGTCAGCCAGGCGATATTGTTAAAGTTAGAATTTTACAAGGCTTTGATTATGATGTAGTGGGTGAACGCGTAGACGCGTAAATAATTTAATTGGAGATGAGTTTTAGATGATAGTAGAAATCGTAACTACAGGTAGTGAATTGTTATTAGGTCAAGTAATCAATACAAATGTAGCTTATATGTCAGCTCGTCTTAATGAATTAGGTTTTGATGTAGTATATCAAACAACTGTTGGTGATAATCATGATCGCATGAAAGCAGTGTTAGAGCATGCATTATCTAGAGCAGATATCGTCATAACTTCTGGTGGTTTAGGACCAACACAAGGCGATATAACAAAAGAAGTGTCAGCAGAAATTTTTGGACGTAAATTAAAAATCCATGCTGAAAGTAAACGACGCATGGACGAACATTTTGCTCAAAGACATGTTGTCTGGACTGAAAATAATTTGCGTCAAGTAACACTTCCAGAAGGTGCTGAAGTATTTTTAAATTATAATGGCATAGCGTCTGGTGTTGTCTTAGAAAATAATGGTAAATATTTAATTAATTTACCAGGGCCACCAAGTGAAATGAAAGATATGTTTGAACGTAGTTTAAAGCCATTTTTACAAAGAAAATTTGGCTTTAAACATGTGATTGTATCTAAAGTATTAAACACTTGTGGTATAGGTGAGTCTTTATTAGAAACAAAGATAAAAGATTTGATTTTAGCACAATCTAATCCAACTTTAGCATTACTCATTCGACCAGAAGGCGTAATTATTCGCATCACAGCTAAAGCATCAACTCATAGTGAAGCAGAAAAAATGATTGAAGTAGTAGAAGCTCAAGTAAAAGCTCGCGTTGGTGAATATATTTATGCTGTTGATGATGAGAATATGGAAGAAGTCGTAGCTAAATTATTGAAAGATAATTGCTTGACTGTAGCTTGTGCTGAATCCTGTACTGGTGGAATGCTAGCTAGTAGATTGACATCTATTTCAGGAAGTTCTATGTATATTAAAGGCAGTATTGTAACTTATAGCAATGAAGCTAAGATGAAATTCCTTGATGTAGATAAAGAAATTTTAGATACAAAGGGTGCAGTATCACCAGAAGTAGCTAAACAAATGGCTGAAGGTGTAAGAAAAGCCGTAGGTTCTGATATTGGTGTAGGCATAACTGGTATAGCAGGCCCTACTGGAGGAACAGATAAAAAGCCTGTAGGTTTAGTTTATATTGCTGTAGCTGGTAAAGATAATACAGTAGTAAAAGAAAATATTTTTTCTGGCGATAGAGCACGTGTAAGATATCGCTCTACTCAGCAAGCATTAGAAATGATAAGACAATATATTAAGAATAAATAATGGATTATATTTCTTTGATATGAAGAAATAAAGTAAATAGGAGGACTATTTTTTGGAAGAAAAAATTATTAAATTTGAAGATATGCAATTAAGTAAAAAGGTATTAAATGCTGTTCGTGATATGGGATTTGAAGAACCATCTCCAATTCAAGCACAGACTATACCTTTAGCGTTAGAAGGTCATGATGTTATAGGACAAGCCCAAACTGGTACAGGCAAAACAGCAGCGTTTGGTATTCCAACTATTGAACAAATTGATGAAAAGAATAAATACATTCAAGCTTTAGTATTGACTCCAACACGTGAGCTTGCTATTCAGATTGCAGAAGAATTTAATAAAATTGGTAAATACAAACGCGTGAAAACTTTACCTGTATATGGCGGTCAAATGATAGATCGTCAAATTAGAGCTCTTCGCTTTGGGGTTAAAGTAGTAGTAGGTACTCCAGGTAGACTCATCGACCATATTCGTCGCAATACTATAAAACTTGACCATGTAAAAATGCTCATTTTAGATGAAGCTGATGAAATGCTCGATATGGGCTTTATTGAAGATATTGAAGAAATTATGTCAAATGTGGCACAAGGTGAAAATCGTCAGACTTTATTATTCTCTGCTACAATGCCAGCACCAATTGAAAAATTAGCACGTAGCTATATGCATAATCCACAAAAAGTAATGATCAGTCGTGAACAACTTACAGTGCCATCAGTTGACCAATTATATTTTGAAACTCGTGATAAATTCGAAGGTCTTTGTCGTGTACTTGATATAGAAGATAGTGGTAAATATATTATTTTCTGCCGTACAAAGAAAAATGTTGATGACCTTCAAGCTTCATTACAAGTTCGTGGTTATATGGCTGGTAGCTTACATGGTGATATGAGCCAAGCACAGCGCGACCGTGTTATGCGTCGTTTCCGTGAAGGAAAACTTGAAATTTTAATTGCAACAGATGTGGCTGCTCGTGGTATTGATATAGATGATATCAGCCATGTAATCAATTTTGATATTCCACAAGACCATGAATCTTATGTACATCGTATCGGTCGTACTGGTCGTGCTGGTCGTACAGGTATCGCTGTTACATTCATTGAACCAAAAGAATATCGTCAATTAAAATTGATTGAACGCATGACAAAATCTCGCATGATACGAGGAGAGCTTCCAACACCTGCTGATGTTATTGAACGTCAAAGAGAAGCAATCAAAGAACGTTTGTTAAAAACATTAAATAATAATACGTATGCAGATTATCATTTAATTATTTCTGATATTGCTAATGAAGGTTTTGATTATGTAGATATCGCAGCAGCAGCGTTACAGCTTTCTATTGAAGGCGTGAAAGAAAAAGACGATAAGGTTTTAGATGAACGTTTTGAAAATACAGGTGGAGCACCGGGTATGGTACGTTTATTCTTAAATATTGGTCGTAAACAAGGTATTCGTCCACAAGATATCGTGCGCACATTTGCTTCAGAAGTTGATATTCCAGGTAGCATAATTGGTGTAATCAATATTTATGATAAATTTACTTTTGTGGAAGTGCCAAAAGATATAGCTGAAAAAGTAATATCTGTAATGCATAGAAATACTATTAAAGGCTATAAATTAAATATTGAACCTGCAAAAGGTAAATAAAAATAAATAGAGCATTTATAATAAAAATAGCATTATCTTTAGGGATAATGCTATTTTTGTTTTATTTTATATTTTTGTCTGTTGAAGAATTATCATAATTGAAATTTAAGTTTTTTATTTTTTCATCAATTTTATGAGCGATTTCTGGATTATCTGCAAATAATTCATGAGTTAGGAAATAAAGATAAGAGGAATTATAATAAATTTGTTTGCGTATTTCTAATTGATTTTGTTGAAGTGCTTTTATTTCATTGAATAAAACTATAAGATTTTTATTTAATGTTGTTAATTTCTTATCTATATCTGCACTGTGGATAAAATTAGTAGAATTTTCAGAAGGTATCTGTTTATGAGGATTTAAAATGCGTTCACGACAAAATTCAGATAGGGATTTCTTTTGTTTTTTAGCTTCTTTTTTTAGAGCTAATTTATCATTATCAGTTAAATTAATAGAAATTTGTCCCATATAAAATAACCACCTTCATAATCATAATAAATTAATTATATCATATAATCTGAAGGTGGTTGGTTTTTGTTAAATTTAGTAGAAATTTTAAGAAATTATAACTTGAATATGTTTACTTTCTAGCTCAGCTTTGATGATATCTGTAATATGATTATCTGTTATTACCATTTTTACACTATCTTTTAAATTTAAAGGAACAACGCTATGCTTAGAAAATTTTTCACTTTCAGTCAAAACGATTACTTGTTCTGCCTGAAGAGCCATATCACGCACAGCTTGAGCTCTCATTTGGTCTTTATTAGTAAAACCTATCTTTGAAGAATAGCCATCAGTGCCAATGAAAAAGAAATTTACAAAAAAATTCTCTGCACCTTGGCGAACCATAGGGCCTACCATGACTTGGGAATCAGGCTGATAAATTCCACCAAGGAGAATAATTTGAAAATTAGCTTTACCGCGAATATAGTCAGCAATAAATGCACTATTGGTGATGATGGTTAAATCTTTTTTGGATAAGGTTAAGTTTTCAGCTAAAAGAGCACAACAACTGCCGTTTTCAATCATGATAGTATCGCCATCATGTATGAGTTCGGTAGCTTTTTGGGCGATTTTGCGTTTTTCTTCATAATGATAAGCTATTCTGCCATTGATATCATCAGTGCTACATAAAAGAGCAATGCCGTGTTCTCGTTTAATAATACCTTTATTTTCTAAAGCATCTAAATCTTTGCGGATAGTTACTTGAGAGACTTGTAATTTTTCTGCAAGCACAGTTACTTCCATTTTATTTTCAGGTGAGAGTGTAAGCAATTCTAAGATTTTATTTGCTCTATTTTTCATTATAGACTCCAATCTTTAATAGAAATATTATCTATTAGTATAACATAAGCTTAAACGATTATAAAAATTAGAAAAAGGCATGGATATCATTATCTAAAAATATTTGCAAATAATCTTGTAAGTCTTCACGATGAAGAGCAGGTTGGTTTTCATAAGCATATTGTTTATTTAAAAGATGATATTTATTTTCGCCAAATTGATGAAATGGCAATAATTGACATTGATTACTACCTACATCATGTAAAACGTCACAAAATTTTTTAGCATCTTCTAAGGAGTCATTGAATTTAGGGATTACAGGAATTCTGGGAAGAACTTTTTTGCCAGTGGAGATGGCATATTTCATATTAGTTAAAATCAATTTATTATCTACGCCAGTACCTTCGAGATGTTTTTGGCTATTCCAGTGTTTTAAATCAAATAAAATATAATCTATATATTGTATGATGTGCTGAAATTTTTCGGGAGTGCAAAAGCCAGTCGTTTCACAGCATGTATGTAGATTTTTTTCTTTAGTTGCGATTAATAGTTCTTCGGCAAATTGAGTTTGCATGAGAAATTCTCCGCCAGATAGAGTAATACCGCCATCACTTTCTTCATAAAAAACTTCATCTTGAAGTACTATATCTAAAACTTGCTGTACAGTTTTAATCTCTCCTTCACTTGTTAATGCTTTTTGCGGACATGTATTTATACATTGTTTGCATAGAGTGCATTTATTAGTATCAATAAAAATATTATCGTCTTTTAAGGAAATAGCTTTTGAGGGACAAATTTCTAAACAATGATGGCAATGAAGACATTTCTTCTTGTCCCAGAGAATTTGGATTTTGGCTAATTGACTTTCAGGATTAGCACACCATTTACAATGCAAAGGACAACCCTTGAAAAAAACTACAGTGCGGATACCAGGGCCATCATTTATACTGAATTTTTGAATATTAAAAATTACACCTGTTTGCATATAATTAGCTTTACGCATGATAACTTCCTCGCTTAATTTTACTTTATATAAATTATATCATTTTCGCTAATAAAAATAAATTACAAAACTTTCATTTGAAAGTAAAATTATTTATTAAGATGAAAAATATTGACATATAAGTTTAAATAAGTTATTTTAATTATAGATGAAATAGAAAATATTTACGAATTAAAATAAAGATTTATACTTGTTGGAGGTATTGATTATGGAAAATAAAGCATATTTTGGCTCATTAACTGATAGAATGAAAGCTTTTCGTGAGGAAGTTTTAGATGAAAAGCCATATATTGATGCTCAAAGAGCTGTATTAGCTACACAAGTATATAGAGAAAATCAAAATCAGCCACGTGTAATGGTAAGAGCACTCATGCTACAAAAAATTTTAGAAAATATGAGTATTTATATTGAAGATAAAACTTTGATTGTAGGTAATCAGGCTACAAAAAATAAAAATGCCCCAATTTTCCCCGAATATACTATGGAGTTTGTATTAAACGAATTAGACCTTTTTGAAAAAAGAGATGGTGATGTTTTTTATATCACAGAAGAAACAAAACAGCAATTGAGAGATATAGCTCCATTTTGGGAAAATAATAATCTTCGTGCTAGAGGTGAAGCTCTTTTACCAGAAGAAGTCAGTGTATTTATGGAAACTGGCGTCTTTGGCATGGAAGGAAAATTAAATGCAGGAGATGCTCATTTAGCTGTTAATTATGAAAAAATCTTAGCTTTTGGTTTAAAAGGCTATGAAGAAAGAGTAAAAGATTTAAAAGCAAAGCTTGACCTTACTGATCCAGATAGCATTGATAAAAATATATTTTATAAGGCTGTGTTAATCGTTATTGAAGCCGTTCATCAATTTGCACAACGTTATAGTAAATTAGCTCAGGAATTAGCCGATAAAGAAAAAGATAGTAAACGAAAAGCAGAATTATTAGAGATAAGCAGAATTTGTGCTAAAGTTCCATATGAACCAGCAACTTCTTTTTATGAAGCAGTGCAATCTGTATGGTTTATTCAATTGATTTTACAGATTGAATCCAATGGTCATTCCTTGAGCTATGGTAGATTTGACCAATATATGTATCCTTACTATATAAAAGATATTCAAGAAAAAGTCATCACCAAAGATGAAGCTTTAGAACTTTTGACTTGTTTATGGATAAAAACTTTAACTATTAATAAAGTGCGTTCCCAAGCTCATACTTTAAGTTCAGCAGGTTCACCAATGTATCAAAATGTTACTATCGGTGGGCAAACTCCAGACAAAAAAGATGCTGTCAATGAATTGAGTTTTGTAGTATTGCAATCTGTAGCGCAGACTAGACTTACACAGCCAAATTTAACAGTTCGTTATCATAAAAATATCAATAAAGCATTTTTTGATGATTGTATTGAAGTTATGAAATTAGGTTTTGGTATGCCTGCTTTAAATAATGATGAAATTATCATTCCATCTTTTATTAATTGGGGTGTAAAAGAAGAAGACGCTTATAATTATAGTGCTATTGGTTGTGTAGAAACTGCTGTTCCAGGAAAATGGGGTTATCGTTGTACTGGTATGTCTTATATAAATTTCCCAAGAGTGCTTCTTTGTGCTATGAATGATGGTGTGGATTTAACTACAGGAAAACGCTTCACTAAAGGCTATGGCTATTTCAAAGATATGAAGAGCTATGAAGAATTATTATCTGCATGGGATAAAACTGTACGTGAAATGACTCGTTATAGTGTTATTGTCGAAAATGCTATTGATAAAGCTTCTGAGCGTGATGTGCCAGATATTTTATGTTCTGCACTTACTGATGATTGTATTGGTAGAGGAAAAACTATCAAAGAAGGCGGTGCAGTATATGATTTCATATCTGGACTTCAAGTCGGTATTGCCAATATGGCAGACTCTTTAGCTGCAATTAAAAAATTAGTTTTTGAAGAAAAGAAAATCACACCAATTCAACTTTGGAATGCTATTTTAGATGATTTCCAATCTGATGAAAATAAAAAAATTCAGGCAATGTTGATTGATGAAGTGCCAAAATATGGTAATGATATTGATTATGTAGATAATCTTGTAGTTGAAGCTTATGATTCTTATTTAGATGAAATCAAAAAATATCCAAATACTCGTTATCATAGAGGCCCAATCGGTGGTATTCGCTATGGCGGTACATCTTCAATCAGTGCCAATGTAGGTCAAGGTATGGGAACAATGGCGACACCTGATGGAAGAAATGCTTATGAACCACTTGCAGAAGGTTGTAGTCCTGCACATAATGCAGATAAAAATGGCCCAACAGCTGTGTTTAAATCTGTAGCTAAATTGCCAACAGAAAAAATAACTGGTGGGGTGTTATTAAATCAAAAAATGACACCGCAAATGCTTTCTACAGAAGAAAATAAACAAAAATTAGAAATGTTAATTCGTGCTTTCTTCAATAGACTGCATGGATATCATGTTCAATATAATATCGTATCGAGAGAAACTTTGATTGATGCACAAAAACATCCAGAAAAACATAAAGATTTAATCGTACGCGTAGCAGGTTATAGTGCCTTTTTCAATGTTTTGTCTAAGAAAACTCAAGATGATATTATTGGCAGAACTGAACAATGTTTATAATTTTAAATTAAATTTTTATTGAAATATATAAAAGACTCAAATTAGTGTAAATACTGATTTGAGTCTTTTTGTTTATAAATTTATAGATATAGAATTTTGATGATATAATAAATTTGCAGTTTAGATGATTAAATTTTATAATATAGTTTAATCTATATTGGAGGTTAGATGAGATATGGGATATATAATTAAGCGAATTTTTAACGCATTTATTGTTTTATGGATAGTTATAACGATAACTTTTTTTCTAATGCATGCTATACCAGGAGGGCCTTTTACGGCAGAAAAATCTTTGCCTCCATATGTATTACATAGCATAGAAGAAAGATATAAATTAAATGACCCTTTATATAAACAGTATGGTGATTATTTATGCAATTTAGTACAAGGCGATTTAGGACCATCATTTAAATATCCAGGTCGTAGTGTAAATGATATCATCAAAGATGGTTTTCCAGTATCTTTTAAATTGGGTATAGAAGCGATTTTAATAGCAATTATCATCGGCATACCAGTGGGAATATTAGCAGGTGTGAAAAAAGATAAATGGCAAGATAGGGCAGTTAATTTTTTTACGACTTTAGGAGTTGCTGTGCCTAGTTTTGTTGTGGCGGCATTACTTATATATGTATTATCGACAAAATTGCATTTATTGCCAGCTGCTATGTGGAATGGTTGGCGATATGAAATCATGCCAGCTTTGGCTTTATCAGGAATGCCAATGTCATTTATCGCTAGATTGACGCGTTCTAGTATGCTGGATATTTTATCACAAGATTATATAAAAACAGCGAGAGCAAAAGGTTTATCATGGAGCAAAGTTTTAATAAAACACGCTTTGCCTAATTCATTAATACCTGTAGTAACTTATTTAGGACCAATGACAGCTAGTATTTTGACAGGTAGTTTTGTCATTGAAACTATTTTTGCGATACCAGGCTTGGGGCAATATTTTGTAACTAGTATTTATAATCGAGATTATACTGTAATTTTAGGTGTAACAATTTTTTATAGTGTGATTGTAATTGTTTTAAATATGGTAGTGGATTTACTTTATCCATTATTAGACCCACGCATTAAAATCGGTGAAGAAAAAGGTGAATGAAGATGATAAATAAAGATTTATTTGTGCCTTTAGAGCGAGAAATTTTGCAGGTGCAAAAAAAAGAAGAAACTTTGGGATATTGGCAAGATGCGTGGATTAGGTTAAAGAAAAATAAAATGGCTTTGCTGGGATTAATCATTATTGTGTGTTTAATCATTGTAGCTATCTTTGGCCCTATTTTTTCTAGCCATACTTATGATGAACAAAATTTGATGATGACAAATAGTTCTCCAAGTTGGGAGCATTGGTTTGGTACGGATAATTTGGGGAGAGATATTTTTATTCGCGTATTATATGGTGCGAGAATTTCTTTAGCTATTGGTATAGTGGCTAGTTTATTAAATCTTTTTATTGGTGTAATTTATGGCGGAATAGCAGGTTTTTGCGGTGGTAAGATTGACCGCATAATGATGAATATTGTGGATATCTTATATAGTGTACCGACTTTATTGTATGTAATTTTATTGATGGTAATTTTAAAGCCAGGGCTTATTAATATTTTTATTGCTTTAGGTATTGGTTATTGGCTACAGATGGCAAGAATTGTGCGTGGTCAGATTTTATCAATGAAGGAACAAGAATTTATTTTGGCAGCTAGAACAATAGGTGTATCGAAAAAAAGAATTTTATTTAGACATTTATTGCCAAATGCCATGGGGGCAATCATTGTAACAATGACATTAGCTATTCCTGATGCAATATTTACAGAAGCTTTTTTGAGTTTTATCGGACTTGGTGTTTCTGCACCGATGGCTAGTTGGGGCGTTTTAGCGTCAGAAGGCGTAAATAATTTGCGTGCATATCCTTTTCAATTATTTTTTCCAGCAGTAGCTATCAGTGTCACTATGTTGGCTTTTAACTTTTTAGGTGATGGTCTGCGAGATGTTTTAGACCCTAAGATGCGTCGTTAAAATAGTGAAGAAATGAGTGTTTACCATGGAAGAAAATAAAGAAATTTTACAAGTAAAAGATTTAGCAGTTGCTTTTCAGACTTATCGAGGAAAAGTAAAAGCAGTACGCAATGTTAGTTTTGATTTAAAAAGAGGACAAGCTCTGGGTATAGTGGGCGAGTCAGGCTGTGGAAAATCAGTGACGGCTCATGCTATCATGGGTTTATTGCCTAAAGAGAATAGCATTATTGAAAATGGTCAGATTTTATGGCAAGGTCAAGATTTAGTCAATTTTCAAGATGAAGATTTAGCCAAAATTCGTGGCAATAAAATTGCGATGATATTCCAAGACCCAATGACATCTTTAAATCCTGTACTTACGATTGGTACACAGATAAAAGAAGTTTTATTTTTGCATAAACAATTATCGGATAAAGAAGCGACAGAAAAAGCTGTAGAATTATTAAATTTAGTAGGGATACCATTTGCCCAAAAAAGATTAAAAGATTATCCTCATCAATTCAGTGGCGGTATGCGTCAACGCGTGATGATTGCAATGGCACTTGCCTGTGAACCAGAATTATTGATAGCAGATGAGCCGACAACAGCTCTTGATGTAACTGTGCAGGCACAAATTTTAGATTTATTGAAATCCTTACAAGAAAAATTGAATATGTCCATCATTATGATATCGCATGATTTAGGAGTTATTGCCAATATTTGTGATGAAGTAGCAGTTATGTATGCAGGTCAAATCGTAGAAAAAGCAAATGTTGACGACTTGTTTTATCATGCACATCACCCTTATACGCGAGGTTTATTAAAATCTTTGCCTCATTTAAATTTAAATAAAGAAGATAAATTATATGTGATCGATGGTCAGCCACCAGATTTAAAAGAAACTATTGATTATTGTCCATTTGTCAAACGCTGTACAAAAGCAATGAAAATTTGTATGCAGTTGATGCCAGAAAAGACACAATTAAATAAAGATCATTATGTAAAATGTTGGTTGGAGCATGAATTTGCACCCAAAGAGAATAGGGAGGAATTTTGATGAATTTATTAGAAGTCAAAAATCTACATAAAGATTTTGTTGTGAAGCGTTCTTTTTGGGGAAGACCAAAACAAATTTTAAAAGCAGTAAATGATGTCAGTTTTTCTATAGAAGAAGGAAAAACATTAGGTCTTGTAGGTGAGTCAGGCTGTGGAAAATCAACTACAGGCAGGACTATTATCGGTTTATATAAACCGACAAAAGGCAAAATCATATTTGCAGGCAAAGATATTTCACAAAATAAAGAGATGACAAAGGATATTCAAATGATATTTCAAGACCCATATGCTTCATTAAATCCAAGAATGACAGTGGCAGATATCATTGAAGAGCCTTTGCTTGTGCATAATTTATATACAGATAAAAAACAAAGACAAGAGCGTATCTATGAATTATTGGAATTAGTGGGATTGAGTAAAGAGCAGGCAAACCGTTTTCCTCATGAATTTAGTGGCGGACAAAGACAGCGTATCGGTATAGCTAGAGCACTTGCTTGTGAACCTAAACTGATTATCTGCGATGAACCGATTTCAGCACTTGATGTATCTATTCAAGCACAAGTCGTGAACTTACTAGAAAAATTACAACATGAATTAGGTCTGACATATTTATTTATCGCTCATGATTTAGCTATGGTACGTTATATCAGCCAAAAAGTAGCAGTTATGTATCTAGGGCAAATTGTAGAACTTGCCGATACAGAAGATTTATATACAAATCCTCTACACCCATATACGAAAGCATTGTTATCTTCAATTCCATTGCCAGATCCACAAAAAGAAAAACATAAACAGCGAATTATCTTGCAAGGTGAATTGCCAAGTCCATTAAATCCGCCAAAAGGTTGTTCATTCAATACACGTTGCCCAAAAGCTAAAGAAATTTGTAGACAAAAATTACCTGAAATGAAAATGATAAATAACAGATATGTATGTTGTCATCTTTATGATGAATAAGTAAAAGCACTATAGTTTTCATGCTATAGTGCTTTTTTATAAATAAAATAAATTATTTTTTTTCGTTTAATTCAAAGATAATATCGCGAATTTGAGCAGCTCGTTCAAATTCTAAGTTGCGAGAAGCTTCTTGCATTTCTTTAGTTAAAGAAAGAATTAATTTTTTCTTTTCTTTAGCAGTCATTTTCAGTTTTTTCTTTGGTTTTTCAGCATCATAACTTGTTTTTTCTTCCTCAACCATAGTAGTTTCAATGAGATTTTTTATTTTCTTTTGAATTGTCTTCGGTATTATATGATGTTCTTGATTGTATTTATCTTGGACTTCTCGACGACGCATTGTTTCATCAATGGCTTTTTGCATAGAATCGGTGATGCGGTCGGCGTACATGATTACTTTACCATGAGCATTTCTAGCAGCACGACCAATTGTTTGAATGAGAGATGTCTCTGAACGCAAGAAACCTTCTTTATCAGCATCTAAGATAGCTACTAAAGAAACTTCTGGCATATCTAAGCCTTCACGTAATAAGTTAATCCCTACGAGTACATCAAATTTTCCTAAACGCAAATCGCGAATGATTTCCGCTCTTTCAATAGTGGCAATATCAGAATGAAGATAACGGACTTTAATGCCCATTTCTTTTAAATAATCAGTGAGATTTTCAGCCATTTTTTTAGTCAAAGTAGTGATGAGCACGCGTTCATTTTTCTTAGTGCGGATTTTGATTTCTCCAAGTAAATCGTCCATTTGCCCTTCAAGTGGGCGAATTTCTATTTCAGGATCTAACAGACCAGTTGGGCGGATTATCTGTTCTACTACTTGATTTGCTTGTGCTAATTCAAATGGTGCTGGTGTAGCAGAAACATAGATTATCTGATTGATATGCTCGAGAAATTCTTCAAAGCGTAGAGGGCGATTATCAAAGGCAGAAGGTAGACGAAAACCGTTATCCACAAGTGATTCTTTGCGTGAGCGGTCGCCTGCATACATAGCTTTTATCTGTGGTATAGTAACATGAGATTCATCAATGACGATTAAAAAATCATCAGGAAAATAATCAAGAAGTGTATACGGAGCTTCGCCAGCTTTTCTGCCTGTCAAATGGCGTGAATAATTTTCGATGCCAGAGCAATATCCCATTTCTTCCATAGTTTCTAAATCATAATTTGTGCGTTGTTTCAAACGTTGAGCTTCTAAGAGTTTATTATTATCTTCAAGGATTTTTAATTGCTGTTGAAGTTCTTCTTTTATGGAGTCGATAGCTTCTTTCATATGTTCTTTAGAAGTTACATAGTGAGAAGCAGGATAAATTAAAATATGTTTGCGTTGACCATAGACTTCTCCAGTTAGAGTATCTACTTCTAAAATACGGTCAACCTCATCACCAAAAAGTTCAATGCGGATAGCTCTATCACTATAGCCAGCAGGAAAAATTTCAATGACATCGCCACGAACGCGAAATTTACCACGGTCAAAATTTATATCATTGCGTTCATATTGAATAGAAACTAATTTTCGCAAAATATCATCACGAGGATATTCTTGACCTTCGCGCACAGATAAGACTAAATCATAATAATCTTCTGGTGAACCTAAGCCATAGATACAAGATACACTAGCAACAATGATGACATCACGACGTTCAAATAAAGAACAAGTTGCAGAATGGCGAAGCTTATCAATTTCATCATTGATGGAAGAATCTTTTTCGATATAAGTATCTGTTTGGGCAATATAAGCTTCTGGTTGGTAATAATCATAGTAACTGACAAAATATTCTACAGCATTATGCGGAAAAAATTCTTTAAACTCACTAGCTAATTGTGCAGCTAGCGTTTTATTATGAGCGATAACGAGTGTAGGTTTTTGGACTTTTTCAATTAATTTAGCGATAGTAAAAGTCTTTCCTGTACCTGTAGCACCTAATAAAACTTGCGATGTTTGACCATTTTGAATACCTTGAGCTAAAGCTTCAATCGCTTGAGGTTGGTCGCCTGTAGGTTCAAAAGGTGCTTCTACTTTAAAGGGAATTTTATTTTCAGTTTGTAATGTATTTAATTTTGGTATGTGTACCATAAAATCATCTCACTTATAATATTAATATTTAGCTTTAATGATAAATGGAGAAGAATATTTTTTCAATATCATGATATAATTATTTTAATAAACTAAGAAAAGAGGTTATAAACATGATTTTTGGCAATCTTAAATATGCAGATAAGTATGATTTTTTGACAGAAAAAATTAAAGCTTGTTTTACTTATGCAAAAGAGCATGATTTAACTACATATGAAAAAGGTAGTTATAAAATAAATGGCGATGAGTTTTTTGTTAATATCGAAAACTATGCTACAGTAAAACGTGAAGAGCGCTTTTGGGAAGCACATAAAAAATATATTGATGTGCATATGATTATTGAAGGCAAAGAAAGTATTGATGTGAGCTTTTGCGATGATATGCAAGTAAAATCATTTGATGAAAATCGCGATTTTGTGGAATTAACAGGTGAAGAAAAAGCGACTGTTAACTTAATTAACAAAGGTGATTTTCTAATTTGTTATCCAGAAGATGCTCATCGCACAGCTATTATCTGTCAACAAAGTCAAACTATAAAAAAAGCTATCTTTAAAATTAAATTATAAGAAAAAAATAGCATGCTTAGGATAATACTTAAGCATGCTAAAAGTATAATAATACAACAATATAATGATTAGTTTGGAATTTTGAGCAATGATTACTTTATGTTTGCTGAAGACATAAAGTAAAACCGATAAATAAAAAACCCCTTTTCGCTTTGAAAAGAGGTGAATAGACACATTGAGTAAATTCTAAAATTTACTGTCTAATCTCCTCCCCATCGCTCGCAGGTATGGCAATTAAAATAAATTAATTGCACACGGTGATTGTTAATCAGGCAGTTCTCCTGACTCGAGTTCATTACTATATCCAAGCCTTCCCAGTTTCCCAGTGACATAAATTTGGATAAGTTCCCTCATACAGTGGCGGGACCGTTTCAGCTTAATAATAAATTACGTACTGAATTCCCTATTAAGTCCAAATGGACACCTGATTCTTTGAACTATATTCAGTTCTTTTTTAGAATATCACTATATAGAATTTGTGTCAATAGAAATAAAATAACTGCTGAAAAATTTATTCTCAGCAGTTATTTTTATTTTAAATCATTTTTATTAAAACAATGCCCATAAGCATAGTCATTAAGCCAATAATTCCCAAAGGCTTGATGCGTAGACCGAAAAATAATTTATCAATAATTGTAGTTAAAAGTAAACCACAAGCACCAAATAAGGCATAAGCAATGCTTAAATCCATGATGCTAATAGCGTAAGCTAAACATAAAAACGCAAATCCGACTAAACTGATTGCCAAAAATCCATATAATTTATATTTAAATCCTTGAGATTTTTTTAGACAAATATTAGCCAATACATCAAAAAATACAGAACCAATAATCAATAAAGTACCAATCGTAGTGTCTGACATAATATTCAACCCCATTATTTATTTGAAACAGTATAAGTTCCTTTTTTTATCATGATTAAACCACTTAAGATTACCATAAAAGCTAAAACTTTTAATAAAGATAAGTCTTCATTAAAAATAAAATAAGCTACAGAAGCTGTGCCGATTAAGCCTATACCTTCCCAAATAGCATAAGCAGTACTGATAGGAATTTTTACAATGGCTTTACTTAATGCAAAATAGGAACAAAATATAAATAAAAGCATTAAGATATAACCTTCCATACCACCTTTTATGGCAAAAAATTTCATTAAAGCTGTACCTGTTATTTCCAAAATAATTGCTAGCAATAACATTAACCAGCAATATTTCTTCGTAACCATAATAACAAATCCTTTCTTAAAATAGAAATATATTACTTCTTATTTCAAGTATAAACTATGGTATAACACCATAGTCAATAGCTCTTTGTTTAATTTTATCAATGCATTTTAATTATAGATTGAATAACAAAGCTGTATTTGAATTTAATATTACTTTGCATAATAATATAAATATAGCAGAGGATGAAGGAGATATAGTTATAAAATCATCATATTTATGTTATTTGGTAATAGAAAATTGAATAATAGATTTATAGAGGTTAGGGAAAATGAATAATTATTTAGAACATAATAATTTAAAAAATTTGAAAGAAGATAAGGAGATTGAACGAAAAATACAATTGATTTTGCGTGTGGGCAAAGTTTTAATGGAAAGTGGAGCTGATACAAATCGTATTGTACGCAATATGAAACGCGTGGGCGTATTTATGAAAATACCAGAGCGAAGATTACAAATTCATATTACTTTTACGACAATAATGGTAAATATCAATACAGGGGACAAATCTATTACTAATTTCCAAAAATGTTATAGACATGGAGTAGATATGACAGCAATTTCTGGAATTAGTAAATTATCCTGGCGAGCTATTGAACAAGATTATTCTTTATATGAATTTGAAAAAGAACTGAGATTTATTTGCTTGCGTAAAAGATATTATAAAAAACCATTAGTAATGATTAGTGCAGGACTGGCTTGTGGTGGTTTTAGTTTATTATTTGGTGGTGATTTTTTTGCATTTATCTACACTTCTATTTGTGCAATGATAGGTTATTGGACGAGAATGAAATGCAATTTATTAAAATTTAATCCATATGCTTCAATAGCTATTTCTGCCTTCGTAGCCACTATTTGTGCATACTTTATACATTTTATGCCAACTAATACGCCATGGCATCCACTCATTGCTTGTAGTTTATTTATCGTGCCGGGAATTCCTTTGATTAATGCGATAGATGATTTAGTGGATAATTATATTACAGCAGGAATGACAAGGGCGATAAATACTTTATTGATGATAGGAAGTATGACTTTTGGCATAGCTTTTGCCATAAAATTATGTGTAGTTCAAGATTTTACAAGCTTGAGCATTTCTTCTAACTCCTTTTTAGTCTGTGCTGTTGCAGCCTCAGTAGCTGCTATAGGTTTTGCAACTATTTTTAATATGCCACCTAGATTGTTAATTGTAGTTGCCTGTGGAGCGATAATTTCAGTGGGTGTACGCAACTTTTTAATGTTAGAATATGATTGTTCACAAGCAACGGCTTCGCTTGCAGGTGCTGTTATAGTCAGTTTATTATCTTTGAAAGCTGTACATATAGTACATGCACCTAGTCATGTATTGACTATTCCGTCTGTAATTCCTTTAATTCCAGGTGTTTTTATGTATCGTTTATTATTTAGTATCATTAATTTAGAAAATGTGGATAATATGAATTATCATCATGTTTTGAACAATGGCGTTAATACAACCTTGATATTATTAGCGATAGCTGTTGGTGTGGCAATTCCTAATATCTTTTTCCGCAATTATATTAATAAGTTAAAAGAAGATAAATTGATGTTTTTGGTAAGAACTAAATCAAAAAGAGCATAGATAAAATAGAAAAAACTGTACTAAACAATTCATGATTTTAGTACAGTTTTTTCGTTTTATTTAACTACTTTTATTTGATTTAAAATAAATGGGTCTTTGATGTCATTGTCTTTGGCAAAGAGCAATACTTTGGTGATGATTTCGGCGGTTTTAGGGTCCTCATCAACAAATGGTAAAAATAAGCGACCACGATGTTGGGAAGGAACAACAGAAATAGCGATTTCAGCTCCTGCCATTTGATGAACAAGACCGCTACCTAAATGAATGGAATAATCAGCTAAATTTCCTTTGATGATAGCAAAATTATCATTTAAGGAAACATTATTTAATTTAAAGAGTGGTAACGTAAATTCTAAGATAGCTTTGCGCATCTGTATTGTAGAATGGCTTGTTTCAGGGTCTACGCCACCTACATGAGCAATGCTGATAGCTAAATCTACATCACGCATAACTTCAGAGAAAATAATATCAGGAATATCTTTAATTAAAATATCTTTGAAAGTTTTGCGATCATAAAACGATACATATTCAAGTATAGGAGCTTCAATATCGGCAGGAGTAAACCAATCAACAGCAGCGTAAATAGTAGCAATAATATTTTCTTGATAATATACTTTTTGTAGACCTTCATAATAGCTAGCGATCCAATTGCGAGTTTTTAAAATAGCTTGCGTTTTTTGTGGTTGGATTTGATAACCATCATAACGATGAGATTGAGCAGAATTTAACTCATCACCTGTTTTTAAATATAATTCACGGAAAATTTGTTTGAATGGCTGTTTGATTTGACGTGTAAATAAATCTTGCTGATATATATGCCATAGATTGCTTTTATATAAATCTATAGGGTGAGCGATACGAATTTTATCATCAGCATTTAATTTGATGATATCTTTTGTAGGTGAGATTAAGCTATTATCGTGGAAATAGCCTATATCATTATCATGAATAAATATTAGATTTTGAAGCAATGGCTTTAATATAGGATTTTGATTGAGCAAAGTGATTTCATCTGCCAAAAATAAAGTAGAATTTTCCATAGCTTGTTCAAACATAATTTTTGAACGGCGATATTGGTCAATAAATTCATTTTTGGCTTGTTTTAAAGCAAGATAATATGGTTCTTTTTTGATTTTACTAGGTACAGATTTTAATTGTTTATTTTGTTTTTGACAAATAATAGAAGTTTTACCATATTCATCTACTTGTAAATAAATAGAAATATTTTCTAGCCCTTTAGGCTCAAAATATTGTTGTTGATTTTTGATTAATTGTGTTTCCATATTTAAAATAAAGCGGAAAGTATCAGAAAAATGAGCATTTCTTGCTAAATTATTTAGAGCAATTTTGCAAGCTAAGTTTTCACTAGATTGTCTTTGTGAGCCAAATTTTTTACTTTCTTTGTGGAATTGCTGAATGAATATATAACGCTTGAGCATTTCTTTTTGTGCAGTCTTAGTGATTTTACCGCTCTTAGAAAGTGGTATTAATCCGTAAGCCATCAATAAATCTTTATTGCGTTTTTCAATTATTTGTGCTTTGACTTCATCAGCGGAGAATAAACCATTAGTAGCGTCAGCGTATTTTCTAGCACGTGTATGAGCATTTCCTTCAGAGATATATTTAGCAGCATCATATAAAATAGCAAAACGTTCTTTACCTAATTGTTTATAGCATGATTTAAACCAGTCCAAATCAAAAGCTCCATCACGTAAATCTTCAATGGAAATAGGCGTGTATTTAGCAAAGGTAGCAGCTAATTTTTTATCAGCATAACGCATATGTGCTAAGAAATAATAGCAACCGCTGACAAATCCTTTCCATTTTAAAATTTTATCCACTAATGGTATCCATGAAGGTGAGAACATACAAGCTTCGATTAAACGAATATTAGAGATAGATTTATCTTTTAGATACGCTTTTAAATCTTTAGCTGTTTCATCTTTTTTAGGTTTGCAAATACTTAATAGATAAGAAAAGATGCTATCTTTATTAGTTACTTCAGACCAAAGATAAGAAATATTTTTTAATTTACTTTTGCCTAATGCTGTTAAAATATCAACAAAATAATGAATGCCTTTTATTTGTTTGATATTATTTATTAATTTAGTGTATTTAGTAGGCAAATCACCGCGTTTTAATTCAATGGATAAAATTTGAGATATGATGATATCGGCAAAATTTTGGCTATAAAGTAATAAATCTTGTTTTATTGTTGGTTTTTCAGCAGAAAAATCACTAAAAGCTAAAGTCGAAAAATTGTCTTCAAATAAAGAAGATAATTGATTGAGTTTTGAAGATAATTGTTCTGATGAGCGTTGGAAAATATCGATATAAAGTTCATCTTCAGCGATTAAATTCATTTGCTTAGCACGAAGGAAATTATATATAGGCAAATAAATTTCATATTTGTATTTTGTGTAGAGATTATACAGTAAAATGAAGCTTTCTTTAAAACTAATATCGTCATTATAGTTATTTAAAAGTGGCATAAGAATGAAAGTACAACCAACAGATTTACTACCATAATGATATTGCGTTAAGAAAGAAATAGTCATTTTATGTTGTTTAGCTATGACTTTATTAAAATCAAATTTTTCTAAATGACGTAAAGCCCAGAATTTAGCAACTTCAAAACAGTATTTTTGAGGAACATAATATTCATAGAGATTTTCAATGATAGTGGCTAAACTTTCTATACGGGAATAATTATTTAATTTAGTTTGTATATATTTGGATTTTAGACAAATTGAATTGTCATTGAATGTATTAGATATTACATCTTTAAATGGTGAATTTATATCGAAATAATTCAATGATATAAATAAATATAATTGATAAAGTTTAGCGGGTGTTTTGATATATTGAGCATAAAAATCTTGCCAAAGATTAGGATAAGGATATTTATATAAATTAAATTTTTCTTCCCAAGAAATGCGTCTAAAGTCATTATCTAAAAGGATTTCACTGCCATATAAAGGATTATACGAAAGCATTTTATGTTTTTCGTAAAAATTAGATAAATCTTCTAGTATTTGGAATAATTCTTGAAGTGAAAGCGGATAAATATCTGTTATTTTTAAAGAATTGTTTACTTCAGATAGTGCAAGTTGAGTTTTTAATGTAGTATCGTAAGATAATTCTTTAATAGTAGGGTCATTATCATAGCTATCATTTATTTGTGAAATTAAGATTTGTTCATTAGTTGTAGGATTAGTAAGTGTACAAAGATATGATTTGGCAGTATTAAATAGGGTTTGATTATGAGGATTTTTTTGCAATTGCAATAATATATCTAAACCAGCAAGGCGGATAGAGCCTTTTTTAT
The DNA here is from genome assembly GCF_986095205.1 of Megamonas sp. Taxonomy (NCBI): domain Bacteria; kingdom Bacillati; phylum Bacillota; class Negativicutes; order Selenomonadales; family Selenomonadaceae; genus Megamonas; species Megamonas sp. Next base: position 118,805 of record NZ_CFQVBI010000011.1, read on the forward strand.
CGCTCAATAGAATTTTTAAGGTATCAAGTAGTTGTTTTTCAGGCTGTTTTAATAAGAGTCGAATGATATTTTGGCGTAAATCACTGTATTTATATTTGAGCATGGATATGAGAAGGTCATATTCATCTTTAGAAATGGCGAGTTTATTGATGATGTTATAGCTTTCTTTGCGTGTGGCTTCACTTCTATCAGCTAATAGGCAAAATACTAATTGACGTTGAGTTAGCGTTTTAGGAGTAGTATATAATTTTTTCAAATAATTATCGCGCCAAAAAGTATCAAGTCGAGAAATTTCACTGCAAAAATCATCTAATAATTCATCAGAAGCTAGATAGTAACTAATATCTGCCATTTCAATCAAAACATCACTTAAGTTTAGAATTTCAGTATGCCATGGGAAAACGCAAGGCGAGAAAATTTTTTCTTTAGGCAAATTTTGCGATAAAGCTTTTAATTTATAATAATAATCCATTAGCTGTGTGGAGCTGAAATTATGATCAAGAAAATTTTTATAAGCTGTATCTTTTAATTTTAGACGGAATAATATAGCTATTAAGGAGAGATTATCTTCTGTTAAATTGTATTGGGTAACTAATTCATAACGCAATTTAAAAATTATTTGATTATCATTGATTACATTTAAGAAATAACCAGCGACTAGTTTTTGATGTTTTTGACCATTTTTAAATAAATCAAGGATAAATGGTATAGTTGATTCTACGTTATAAAAAGCATATGACCATAGAGCTAAATAGATTTCCACAGGATTTTGTCTATTGAGTGATTGATGGCGGAGCTGTTCATTCGTTAGAAATTTAGAGAAAGAAGCGATTTCTTTTTTAGTGATTTTATCAGCATTATCAATATCAATTAGACTTGTCCATGTGGCTATAGCTCTTTTTACAGATGCATAGCGAATTAAATTATTTTCTTCGATTACTTTTAATAGGGTTAAAAAAGCTTTTACTGTGCCATTATCCATATTTTCAGTGATGGATTGGCGCAATCCTTCTTGCAATCGTCCAGCTAAAAGTAAATCACCTAGTAATTTATGCAGATGTTGATTGTGACTTTTTACTATGGAATTGATTAAACCATAAGAAAGAAAAGCAACTTGATTATCACCTAAGATGATATCTTCAATTAATTTAATTGCTTGTGTATTGTTGTTGTCGATTTCAGCGGCTAGAACATAAATACCAAAACTTTGTAAATAAATATAATCTTGTAGTGGTAAATTATTTTCATCGATAGGTTTACAAGATAGTTTTAATTTTTCTAGAGGAGTTAATTGAGTATTGCGATAGATTAAAAATTCATTTAATACATCGAACATGCGACTTAAATATAGATGTGATTGGTGAGAACGTAGTGTGCGTCTATACCAGTTAGTTTGATAAGGGTAATCCATTAAATTATCTAGGGCTAAGAAAAATAAATCTGCTTTGTCTTTGCCTAAGATGGTCTGCAATACAATTTTTTCATCATCAGAAAAATAAGAAGATATAGGCTTTGTTAATACTTCAGGCAAAATTTTTTGCCAATGTAGATATAAAGGGTGATTAGAGAGCCTTTCTTCTAAGGAAAAAGAAGCGTAATAATAATTATATCTAGTTTTTACTTGTAATTCAGTTAAGTAAATATCATAAATTTTTTGTTGCGTTGTAGAAAGTTTATTTTTTAACTTTGCAAGTTCAGCTATTATTTTATTTTTAAATTCTTTATTATTATTGAACCATCTATCTAAACACATAATAAAAATCCTTTCTGATTTTACGGAAAAACTTACCAAATTCTTCCTGATAACATGGTTAAGCGGATAAAAGTTAATATGTCATTTTCTTGTAAATTGATTTTTTCTTCTAGGGAAGATAGTTCGTTATCGTTTAAAAATATACGAAATAATCCATCATTAAAAGCCATAATAACATTATCAAAAGCCGATTGAATGTCCTGTTTTTGTTGGCGATAATCTAGATTAAAGGATATTTTTCCAGAAGGCGATTGATTTTCTATTTGAGTTAACGATAAATAATTTAATAAGGTAGGTTCACCATCTATATTGCTAATAGCACGATGATTGAATTTGTCTACTTGTTTAGTTACGATGTCATAAAGTAAATCGTGTACAGTAAAAAGGGAGTCTTCAATTATAAATTTTTGTGCTTCAATACTAGCTTTGCGTTTGCCGAGTTGTTTTACTTGAATGTAGATTTGCATATAATCCCTCTTTTCTAAATTTAAAATAAACAATATCGTTTAGTATATAATTCGCTGAATTTAAATAAAATCCTTGCAATTTCTTGAGGTCTTATGTTGATTTGAGTGATATTTGAAATAAATATAATTTTGTATGTACTATTATCTTAGATTGATATTATAATAGAATAGGATATTTATTTTATGATTAAGAAGGGCATTTATACTGATGAAGAACGTACCAATTTCTAAAAGCATACCATATAATATAGATGAAAATTATTTAGAATTAACAAGAAAAGTTCATTTGATTTTGCATGTAGGTCGTTTGATGATGGAAAATTCAGCAGATACGAGCAGGATTGTGCGAACTATGCAACGAACAGCTGCTTATGCAGGGATTTTTGGCGACCAATTGCATATTCATGTTACGTATACTACTTTGATGGTCAGTGTGAGCGTTGGCAATTATCATATGACGAAATTGCAAAAATGTTATCAGCATAATGTTGATATGAATGTGATTTTAGAAGTTAGTAAAATGACATGGGAGGCAATCGAAAGAGATTATACTATTGAGCAATTTGAAGCTGAATTGAAGAAAGTAGAAAGTAAGAAAAGCAAATACGCGACTTTTATTATTAATCTTGGAGCAGCGCTGGCTTGTGGTGGTGTAGGTAAAATGTTTGGCTGTGATATCATGGCATCATTATATACTGCACTAGCAGCATTTATTGGCTTTTTTGTGCGCAGCCAATGTTTAAAAATTGGTATAAATCCTTACATGGCAATTGTATTATCTTCATTTACAGCTACAGTAATAGCATATTTTACGCATTTTTTGCCATTTACAGATACTTCATGGTACACTATGTTGGCATGTGCTATTTTTATCGTTCCAGGTGTGCCTATGGTCAATGCTTTAGAAGATATGCTTGATTGTTATATTACAGCTGGCATAACAAGAGCTATGAATACTCTGCTGATGGTTGGTAGTATGACTTTTGGTATAATTTTTGCTATAAAATTATTCAGTGTAGAAGATTTTACGCATTTATCGACAGTAAATCATCAAGCATATATTGTTTATGTAATATCAGCTTTTATAGCAGCTGCTGGTTTTTCTACCATGTTTAATGTTCCGCCACGTTTATTATGGGTAGTCGGTCTAGGTGGAGTGATTTCTGTTTGTGTACGCACTTTATCTATGGACTTTTTAGGTGTTGGTTTGCCGATTGGAACATTGCTAGGAGCAATGGTGGTAAGTATTATTGCTTTGAGGGCTGTGCATTGGTTCCATGTACCTAGTCATGTGCTTACGATACCGTCAGTTATTCCGTTGATGCCGGGTATTTTGATGTATCGTTTGTTATTTAATATAATTGATATTGATACTTTAGATGTGAGTAATTTTTTACAAGCGTTTCAAAGTGGTGTAAATGCTACTTTGATAATTTTAGCAATAGCTGTAGGTGTGGCATTGCCAAATATTTTTGCTCAGAAATATATTAGAATTTATGATAGTAAAAGATTGAGCAGGGCTTTATCCGAACGAAAATATCGTCAATATCATTTTAAAGAGATAAAACAATTAGAACTGTTTAAAGAATAGAAAAAAGACCTAAGATATATGGGAAAATCCATATGAACTGCACCCCAAAAGTTGGACACAAAACAACTTTTGGAGGTGCAGTTTTTTTATGACTAAATACTCAAATGAATTTAAA
>NZ_CFQVBI010000012.1:0-52742 GCF_986095205.1 Megamonas sp.
AAACAATGATATCGAATCATTGTTTTTTAGCGAGCTTATATCCCCATAAATAAATTTAGGGGCTTTACGCTCGCATTTGGTAATACATCTGTGCTGATAATTGCATTTAAAGCTAAAGCTGTATCTTTTCCCGTTTTTTCTAAATCCTGTTTTAAATTAACTGTCGTATTATAAATGAAAATACTTCCCATAAAAATACCACATAAAAAGATAGCACCGATAATCAATATATTAAATTTAAAATATAAGCTATTACGTTTTATATTCATTTTATAATACCCTATTTTATTTTATATTTTTGTTTCAAATTTTCATATAATTCAGGATTTGGCACAACAAATTGGTCAATCATAACCTTATTTAAAGCCTCTTTAACATTTTTCACAGTATGAATATTAAATAAAATATTTTGTATCTTTGCTTTCGTCTCTTTATCTATATCTTTTCTTATCACGATAGGTCCACTAGGTGCTTTTTCTAGTACATCTATAATCTTTATTTGCTTTATAATATCTGGATTTTTCTTAAGTGTATAATCATAAACTTGACTATCTACACTAGCTGCATCTGCTAAATGATTTGCTACGGCTAAAATGGATTTATCATGATTATATGTGTAAAAATATCTATAAAAATATTCTTCTACAGTTGTATTTTTTGATGACAAAATATTATCTATAACTAATTTACCAGAAAAACTAGCTGGGTCTGTAAAAGCAATCGTTTTATGATATAAATCATCAAAACTTTCTATATCACTATCTTTAGCTGTTATTAAATACGTATCATAAAAAATAGTATCATTAGTTTTTATCATTGCTAGTAATTCAATAGGATAAGCCCCTTTATATGATATATATGCCCCTGTGGATAAAAAGGCAATATCTGCTTCTCCATTTGCTAATAATACATTTAATTCTTCATAAGTTTTCTTTTGTATCAACACCACTGGTTGGTCTAATTGACGAGACAATTCATCTATTAATACATGATATGATTTCCTTGTATCTATTGGAGAAATTACTGATGCAAAAGCTATTCTCAAAGGAGTTTTTTCAGGAATACTATTGATTGTAGAGTTTTCTTGTAGCTCAGAAAAATCTATCTTTCCCTCTGATTTATCACAGCCACCGCACAACATAGACACAAAAATTAAAGTCATTGATATAAAAATTAAATAAAAATTTTTAAATAATTTCATATTAAATCGCTTCTCCATAAATTCATAATCATTTAAAATTATATCATGATTATATTAACATTTAAACAAAAAGAAAGCCCAGTATTTTACTGGGCATAATTGGGTATATATTAATTATTTAGAAGAGATTTTTATTTATCATATGCCTGTTTTAAAATACTTATTGGGTGGATAGCTTTTTTTCCACTTCCATTTTCAATTTGTAAACGACAAGTACCACACTCTGATAAAACATAATCAACATGTGCTGATTTTATTTTCTTAAACAATTTAGCTCCAATTTTCATAGAGATTTCATGTTTATCAGCTTTGAAACCATAACTTCCTGAAATTCCACAACAACCAGCATCTGCTTCTGTTACTTGAATTTTAGGAATTTGTCTTAATAAATCTAAGCTTGGAAAACCTATTGCTTGCACCTTCAAATGACAAGGAGCATGATACATATATTTTTTATTATCAAATTTAAAATCTGTATTTAATTCATTGTTATCTGCTAATATTGCTAAATATTCCATAGCATCATAAATGCGTTTTGAACAAGTTTCTAATGCTTCAATATCAAATAATTCATTGTACTCTTGTTTCAACATTAATCCACAACTAGTACATGCAGTAATGATATCATATCCTTTATCAGTCCAATATTTAAAACGACTTACATTTTTCTCTGCATTCACTTTAGCATCATCAAGATATCCACCTGCTACCATAGGTAAACCGCAACAAACAAATTCTTCATCAACAATGACTTCTATTTTATTTTTTTGATAAACCTTCACTAAATCCATGCCAATATCTGGCTGATTATAATTTATGAAACAACCTGGGAAAAATACCACTTTATTAGGATAAGACACTTGTTTAAATTTCTTAAATTTACTATAAAAAGATTCATTAGCGTATGATGGCATTTTTGCGTCTTGTGCTATTCCCATTGCTTTCATCATATTGAGATTTTTTCCAATGCTCATACCGAGATTAGCAAAAGTTGCTCCTAATGGTATAGATGTTATCATTTTTCCCATATTTTCACTGTGCGCTAACATATAATCTGCTTTTGATTTACGTGGATGAGTTTTATAATACTCATTTTTAGCAATCATATTCAAAGTGGAAATAGGTACACCTGAAGGACAAGCTAAATCACAATTTTTACAGTTAGAACAATAATCCAACATATTATCATCATCAGATATTAATTTTCTTAAACGAGTCAATGCTGGACCTGTCATTTTAGGACCACGGAATTTTCTAGTAGCAGCTGTTACAGGACATGCTGTAACACAAATTGTACAGGCAATACATTGGTCTGGATTAATATTTAATTTTACTGACATTATCGCACCACCTTACACAAATCCATAGCTGCTTTGTAGGCAGTTATTAAAGCTACTCCATTACCAGATTTTTCATAACAAAAATCATATCCAGCTAAATTTCTACCTACGATTTTTAAATTATCAATGATTTGTTTTCCATCTTTTGTTATCGGTACTAAATTATTATTTACTTCTATACCGAATTGAGCAAATAACTGTTTACCTTTAGAGAATAATTTTTTATCTGACCAATCAGTTTGTACTTCTGGTACTTCAATATCAATGTTAAAAATAGGTTCTTTCAAGCTACCTATTCCCGCTATTAATCCGCCACCATATATACCACCTGTTGCCAAGATAAAATCATCTGCATAGAATTTCTTTTGTCTTCCATGGCTTTCTACAATAACAGACTTGCATTTATTATCTACGACTTCTGCTGCGATAACTTTTGCTTTTTTAATTATTTCTACACCACATTTTTTTGCATAACTTACTAACATTTTATTTAAACGCAAGCCTGTAATTGCTGGAGGTAATGAAAATACTTCTATAAATGTAGTTTTTAAATCTTGTTGTAATCTATCTAATAAATCGTAATTTGGGTCTAAACCTAAAACCGCTGGCAACACTATAACTGTATCTGGTGTTACATGTGGTTTTAGTTGATTTTTAAAAGAATTAAATCCTTCTTCATGTTCTAACCAAAATGCTATATCTATCGAAGAAATATCCCTTAAATCACGACTATTTACCAAATCAGATTTTATAACTAAAGAAGTAATGCTTTTCTTTTCTTCAAAATCTTTTTTCAAATTTTTAGCTACCATATCAGCATAAAAATCTTTCATGCCTTCAAAGCCAACTACTAATATATGTTTTTTCTCAAATAATACATCTGAATTCATGCTATATGGTGTTAAACATGTTGGCTTGAAATTTCCCAAAGCTGTTGGTATCCATCTATTTCTATTTACATCGCCCATATATGGATAATTTTCTGCTTTTGCTATCTCCATAAATGTCTGTAAAGCTTTTTTAGCTACATCATTTTCAACTTTCGCATAAGGATGATGTTTAGCTACATTTTTTATACCTTCAATTGGATTTGCTACAAAATTGCCATCATCGTCATATCCCAATACATCGATAATTCCACTGCCGATAGTTAAGGTACTTTCTCCATATGATAGAATTTTTACTTTTTTACCTTGTCTACTAGCTACACATGCAGCAAATAGACCAGATAAACCTCCTCCAATAATTAAAAGATCATGTTTCATTGTTTTTCTACTCCGTTCAAATTCAAAGATGCATCATATATCGCACGCGTAAGTTCTATATCACGAAGCATATTTCCCCACAATACAGGACGAATACCTTTCCAGCGTGTTTCTAAAAATTCTTTAAATAAAAATGTAGTATCTTTTGCCTATGGTAAACTACTCTTACTTAAAGCTCCTATACTACGATAAGCACAAAAAGTTCCTTGGCAAGTTCCCATACCTAAACGAGTTCGTCTTCTAATATCACTTACTGTATGACTTGTTTCTTCCTTGGATATCTCTTCAACTTCTGCTCTCGTTACATTTTCACATTCGCAAATAAGTTCTTTAGTTTCTGGGTTTTGTTCGATTTTATCTATTACTTTTTCTAATTTTTCATTGCCCAAACGAGAAGCTGCCAATTCTGCTCCATAACTTGGGAAAACTTTTTTGCTCTAGTCATCAAATCTGGTGAAATATCTTCTACTAAATCTTCTTCAGCAGTTCGACATTTTGCATTCACACCTAATTGACTGCAAACAATATCGCATACTTTTTCAGCCATTAAACGATAAGTTGTGAATTTACCACCACATACACTCATGAAGTTTTTTATACCGTCATATTGATGGTCTAATGTAACAAACCCACGAGAAGCACTTCTACCTTTAGCATTTGGGTCAGCACTATATAATGGACGAGTTCCTGCAAAAACTCTTAAAATACGATAATTATAAATATCTTCAAAAATCACCTTACCTATTTCTAACATAGAAATTACTTCTGAAGTTTCTGTACTAGTATCATCTGGCGCACTATCTATAGAACTTATACCCAAAATAGTAATTGAACCATGTGGTACGAAAATATCTGCGTCAGAAGATTTATGCAATCTATGCACTACTCTATTATAAATTCTGTGATTAAAAGCGATTAATGTACCTTTACTTGGTTTTACATTTACAGATAAACCAGCTAAGTTTGCTACTTCTCCAGCAAATGAACCTGCTGCACTTATCACATAATCACAGGCGATTTTTTCTTCTTTACCTGTCCATCTATCTTTTACTTTTACACCGACAACAACACCATTTACAGTTTCAATAGCTGTTAATTTAGTATAAGTCATCACTCTACCACCATAGCGTTTTGCAGAATCTACTGTTTGCCACAATAAACGAAAACCATCTACAGCAGCACCTGGGCAACGATATGCTGATAATAAACTGCGATTTAAATTTGGCTCTAATTTAAAAGCTTCTTGCATAGTTATAGGAATAGCTGAAATACCACATTCCTTACAAGATTTTACCCATTCTTGTTCAAATTCCTCACTATCTTCAGGAGCTCTTACAAACAAACTTTCTGTAGCTTCTACGCAATGTTTACCTATTCTGCGTAAAATAGTATTTTCTTTTATACATTCAATAGCAGCTTCTTTATCCTTAACAGCATATCTTCCACCACTATGTAACAATCCATGAAATCTAGAACTTGTCCAATATCCTAAATCATCTTGCTCTATTAAAATGGTATCTACACCACGCATAGATAAGTCACGCAAAATACCTACACCTGTTGAGCCTCCCCCAATAATTACAACTGTAGTTTTTAACATAATTTTACATACTCCTTATAAGCTCTCTTCGCATATAAATATCACTATAATAACAATAAATAACAAATTTTTTGAGTTGCTCTCAAGATAAATATATTACTTATCTTGAGAGCTATATTTAAATTTATCTAGAAGGCTAATTAATCTTTAGCTTTTGCATTCCACACCAATAAAGTCAATAATGTGGAAAGAACAGCAGCACCAAACCAAAAATCACCTGCATAAGTGAAATTGTATATTTTTTCTCCATCGATAACTTCTATTATCATCAATTTACCAGTGATGAATTCTTGAATAGCTGCACCTGCATAACTCAATAAACCAATCATACCCATTGCAGCACCTGTAACTCTTTTTGGCACGATATCAACAGCCATCAAACCGCCAAGGTAACAAACTAAAGCACCCATTGTAAAACCATAGAAAGTCATACATAACATATCCATTGTGAAAGATTGTGGTGCCCATAAGAATAAACCAATAGCAGCACTATATAATATTCCATATATTAAGGCAGGAGCATTTCTCTTATGATTGAAGAATTTATCAGATATCCAACCACATAATAATGCACCGAAAATACCTGCTACCTGCATATAAGCCATAACACCGGCTGCACCCATCATGTCATAACCTTTTTGAGAAGTTAAATATACTACGCCCCAACTTTCAATAGCATAACGTGCAATATAGCAACATAAAGAAGCTAAACCTAAAATCCATACAGCTGGATTTTTAATAACGTCCCATTGCATACTGCTTAATTTTTTCTTTTTCAAAGCATCTACTTCAGCTTGAGTTTTTTCACCATAATAAACAGCAGCATTTGGTAAACCCTGAGTTTCTGGTCTATCACTCATACCAAGATAAATAAAAATTGTACCTACAAGACAAATAATACCAGCAGCTATAAAGCCCATAGACCAGCTATATGCACTAACTACAGCAGCGATAGCAAAATAAGCAAATGAAGAACCTAAATTATGGCTAGTGAACCAAATACCATATAAAGTTCCTCGTTCTTTATTACTAAACCATTGATTTAAAGAAACAATAGAAGAACCTGCACCGTAAGATTGGAACCAACCATTTAAACCCCATAAAATAGCAAGTGGAATAAATGAATTTACTAAACCCATACCAACCATTGTTATGGAAGATATAAATAAACCAAATGAGAAAAATTTCTTATTATTTACTCGGTCTGCTAAGAAAATATTTGTAAATTTACCTAAACCGTACGTTACAAAGAAAATTGAACCAATAATACCCACCTGCTCTGGAGTAACAACTCCTGAACCTAAAAGTGGCTTTTTGATTACAGAATAACTCTGTCTAATAATGTAATAAAAAGCATAACCAATAGTGATGGAAACGAATACTCGCCAGCGCAACATATTAAATTTACTCTTAACTTTGTCCTTGTCAGAAATCATTGCTGCGTCAGGAGCTGTTTTAAAAAAATTCCAAATCAGATCTTTCATAATATAGCTCTCCTTAATATATAAATTATTTACTAATTATTCCGTAAATAATTATCGCATATTCTGTTTATTTGTTATATCGGCAAAATTCTGATTTTTTTGTAGGAATTTTTCTGATAGCACTATAAGAAGAAAACTTATAAAAAAATAGAGTAGAGAATTTATCTCTACTCTATTTAATAGCATATTTATTATTTACCTACAGCTAAAGCTGCTTTTACAAAGTCACGGAATAATGGTTGTGGATTATTTGGACGAGATTTTAATTCTGGATGGAACTGAGAAGCTACAAACCAAGGATGATCTTTTACTTCTACGATTTCTACAAGTCCATTATCTGGGCAAACACCAGCAATTACAAGACCAGCATCAGTGAGTTCTTGTTTAAATTCATTGTTGAATTCAAAACGATGACGATGACGTTCATGAATTAATTCACTGCCATAAGCTTCATAAGTTTTTGTACCTGGTGTTACTTTACATGGATAAGAACCAAGTCTCATTGTGCCACCTTTATCTTCAACATTGATCTGAGAAGACATTAAAGCGATTACTGGATGATTTGTTTCTGGATTGAATTCAGAGCTATGAGCATCTTCCATACCACATACATGACGAGCAAATTCAATAACAGAACACTGCATACCAAGGCATAAACCTAAGAATGGGATTTTATTTTCACGAGCGTATTTAATTGCGGAAATTTTACCTTCAACACCACGATCGCCGAAACCACCTGGTACTAAGATACCTTTGCAACCTGCAAATACATCGCTTAAATCAGTGCCTTCTTTTTCAATTTCTTCAGCGTTAACCCATTTAATTTTTACATCTGTAGAATTGTAGATACCTGCATGATGTAATGCTTCTGTAACAGAAATATATGCATCTGGTAATTCTACATATTTACCTACAACAGCAATTTTTACTTTATTTGCAGGATTTTTAATGCGATGAACCATACGTTCCCATTCTTCCATATGAGCTGGGCGATAATCCATTTCTAATTTTTCAAGAACAATTTTATCAAGACCTTCTTTTTGCATCATTAAAGGTACTTCATAAATTGTAGAAGCTGTCATATTCTGGATAACTGCATCTGCATCTACGTCACAGAAAAGAGCTAATTTTTCTTTCATATCTTTAGAAAGTTCCTGTTCTGTACGGCAAACAAGAATATCTGGCTGAATACCAATGCTGCGAAGTTCTTTTACGCTATGCTGAGTTGGTTTTGTTTTTAATTCGCCAGCAGCAGAGATAAATGGAATTAAAGTTACATGAATGTATAATACATCGTGTTTACTTACTTCTTTTTTAACCTGACGAATAGCTTCGAGGAATGGAAGACTTTCGATATCCCCTACTGTACCACCGATTTCAGTGATAACTACATCTGCATCATCATGAGTAGCAACGTCATATACACGTTGTTTAATTTCATTTGTGATATGTGGAATTACCTGAACAGTTTTACCAAGGTAATCACCACGACGTTCTTTATTTAATACAGACCAGTAAATTTTACCAGTAGTTACATTAGAATTTTTTGTAAGATTGATATCAATAAAACGTTCATAATGTCCAAGGTCAAGGTCAGTTTCTGCTCCATCTTCTGTTACGAAAACTTCACCATGCTGATAAGGACTCATAGTACCTGGGTCAATGTTAATATATGGGTCAAATTTTTGAATTGTTACTTTAATACCACGGCTTTTTAATAAACGACCTAAAGAAGCTGCTGTGATACCTTTACCTAAAGAAGAAACTACACCGCCAGTAACAAATATATACTTTGCCATTTAAAAATACTCCTCCTCTATATATCTAAAATTATGCTTTATCTGTATCGTCTTGAATTCCTTCTAATAAAGAAGTGCGACGTCTGTTGGACATTGCTTTCATCTTACTAGCACTAGAAGAACTACTAGAAACACTACTACGTTTTGTTTCTGGTGGATTCCATTCTACAAGACCCCACATACCATTACCTGTATGTTGAAAACGAGCGTCCATATTAATAAGTGTATATACTTCAGATATAGAAGCAGATAAGGACTGCACTGGTTTACATTTTTTCTCTATTACTTCTAAAATAAGGTCTTTAAAAAAGATAGGTTTATTAGCTAAATTTAAGATATAGTATGCTACATCTGTTTCTGAACTATGCAGAAAATCCATCAAGTATTTCCTCCCAATTATCATTTACATTAAAAATTATTACATTTTTTCTGGTGCATTAACACCTAAAATTGCAAGTGCATGAGCTAACACATATTTTACTGCTAAGCAAAGAGCAAGTCTTGCTCCTGCTAATTTTGCATCTACACCTAAAATACGACATTTATTGTAGAAACTATGGAACATAGACGCTAAATCATGTACATATGTTGCAATACGATGTGGTGCTTTATTTTTAGCTGCTGTTGCAATTTCATCTGGATAAGATAATAACTTTTTAATTAAAGCAATTTCTGCTTCATCTGTCAATAAAGAAAGCTGTGGATTTTCAGTTGTTTCAATACCAGCTTCTTTCATTTGACGGAAAATACTACAAATACGAGCATAAGCATATTGAACATAGTATACAGGATTTTCATTAGATTGAGATTTTGCTAAGTTTAAATCAAAATCAAGCTGACTGTCTAAAGAACGCATGATAAAGAAGAAACGAGCTGCATCAGCACCTACTTCTTCGATCAATTCAGATAAAGTTACGCTTTGACCTGTACGTTTAGACATTTTTACAAGTTCACCATCACGATAGAGGCTTACCATTTGTAATAATAAAACTTCTAAATCATCAGCATTATAACCAAGTGCTGCCATTGCTGCTTTTACACGGCAAACATAACCATGGTGGTCAGCACCCCAAATATTGATGAGTTTATCAAATTTACGTTCAAATTTATTATCATGGTATGCAATATCTGCTGCTAAATAAGTAGGAACGCCATTATCACGGATAACTACGCGGTCTTTATCATCACCATAAGCAGTGGATTTTAGCCATAAAGCACCATCTTGTTTATACATGTTGCCATTAGCTAAAAGTTTATCACAAACAGCATTAACAGCATCTGGATGAAGTGTTCTTTCACTGAACCATACATCAAAATGAACATTAAATGCAGCTAAATCTTCTTTTAATGCTGCTAATTTTTCTTTTAATGCTAATTCTTTAAAGATGGATAATCTTTCTTCATCAGACATATTTAAATATTTATCACCATCTTTAGCGATAATGCGTTTTGCTGTTTCAATGATATCTTGACCATGGTAACCATTTTCTGGGAACTCTACTTCTTTACCCAATAATTCAAGATAACGAGCATTTACAGATAATGCCAAGTTATCAATCTGTTTACCAGCATCATTTATATAATATTCACTAGAAACATTATATCCTGCTGCACGCATAAGATTTACTAAAGCACTACCAAAAGCAGCTCCACGACCATGACCTACATGAAGTGGACCAGTAGGGTTAGCACTTACATATTCTACTTGAATTCTTGGTGTTTCTTGTTTTGGTAAATTACCATATTCACTGCCAGCTTTTAATAAATTAGCTAAAGCATCATAAATAACATCAGATTTTAAGTAAAAATTAATAAATCCAGGTCCTGCAATTTCTGTTTTTTCCAAAAAAGTAGCATCTAAACGGCTTACAATTTCTTCAGCAATTTTTCTTGGTGCTACATGAAAAACTCTAGCTGATTGCATAGCAATATTAGATGCGAAATCACCTAATTCTTTCTTTGGTGGTACTTCTAAAATAACAGTAGGTAACTGTCCTTCAGGAAGTGCCTGCTCAGCTATAGCTTTTGCAACTGCATCTTTGATGGCTTGTATAAGCAAATCTTTAGTATCCAATCAAAATCCTCCTAAGTTTTATATTTATCTCTATATTAATTGTATATTAGCAATATATCATTAGTAAACTCAATTTACTGGCTCTAATCTAATCATAAGTTCATTATCACTTTGCCAACTATTATTTATATATAAAGCATAATCTATTTTTATAGTAGATTTCATGCCTGTAATTATTTCCAAACGATGTGTCTTTACCTTCATTTTTAAATTACCATAAGGTGTTATATAATCGCTTACACTTTCTTTTCCTTCGACAAAAACTTGCTGTTGTTGTACGCCACCAGTTCGCATAAGCGTCAGGCTATCTTTTTGTATTTTCAACATCGTTGAAGTTTCTTTTTCTTCATTTAAATCTTTTTCTTTATAAATGACATACAAAATACCATTTTTTGTATAAACATTAGCCAATGCCTTCATTTTTATTGTATTTTGTTTATCATTTTTTTGTTTACTGTTAATTTTAACAATAACTTTGTTCATTAAATAGATAATCTCCCTATAAACACATTAAGTTTTATTATAACTTAATCTTTATACCTTGCCAACTGTATTTAGAGAATTATCCTTTAAAAATAGCTGTAAATTTTTTAATCATCTTCACAGGGCGATAAGACTCTTTTGCTTTTCTTAAACCTTCAATACCCATATCCTCTTCACGATTGATATAAGTCATATCTTGCCAAGTATTAGCTACAAAAGCTTGATTGATAGCTGTATATGCACCATTGACATCTGGATCAGCTTTCTCTACGTGAATAACAGCTGTGTCTTCATTTAACTGTTCACCAAAAGTAAATGCCATTACTTTATTAACTAAAAATAATGCTCCACCTTTTAATTTTAACTGCTCAAAATTATTAAGCACTTCAATGATAGCATCTCGTTCAGCTCCGATAAATGGGTCATCAGGAGTAAGCGCTAAACGTTTTTTATACCAGCCATTAATCGTTATCTTACATAATGTTATTATATCATTATTAATTGGCAAATATTTAGCTTCTGGATAATTTTTTCGGAAACTATTCAAATGATTTTTCTTAGAATGGAATTTTCTTCCTGATAAATTTATTAAATCTATAGCATTATAGACATAATCATCATCATCGCGATTAGTTGAAAACTCAAATTCTCCATTAGGATAATTTTTTAATTCTTCAACGATATTTTCTTCTAAGCCAGAAAGTGTGAATTCTATATTCTTATCATTAAAATATGCTTTTAATTTATCAATAGCTTCAAATAATCTATCTTTTTTACAAAGTGGCTGAAGTGCAAATTCACTATCCTGGAATTTAGCTTTGAAATATAAAATATCATCTTCAATGCACCACATAATGTTATAAGCTTTGCGCCACATAAATAAATTTGTAAAATTCAAATGAGAATTTTCATGATAGTTTAATTTAAAAAAGCTATCTAATCTATCTTTATCATTTATAGTCAATTCATTAAAAATAATTGTAATCACCTTCTTTTTTTAATCTAAAAATACATTATAGCAAATTTTAATTATTTAAATCAAGAATTCTCATTCTTAGTTTATAAATTATCTTTTTAAGCTAACAAAAAATTTTTGAAATTATTTTCATTTTGATATTTACATTTGTTCAACAATAAATTATAATAAGCTTAAGAAATGAAACTTGAATTTTCTTTTTATTTTAAATTTTAATATTAAATAGATTAATGGGAGGATTTCATCATGATAAATTGCGATTTATTAGTAAAAAAAGCTTATGAAGGACGTACTAATGCCTATGCTCCATATTCTAATTTTAAAGTAGGCGCTGCTGTACTCACTGAAGACGATACAATCTATACTGGTTGCAATATAGAAAATGCTTCTTACGGAGCTACTAATTGTGCTGAAAGAACAGCTATCTTCAAAGCCATTTCTGAAGGTCATCAAAAAATTAAAGCTATCGCCATTGTTGGTGTAGAAAATGATTACACTTATCCATGCGGTATCTGCCGTCAAGTAATTGTAGAATTTGCCACTAAAGATATAAAAATCATCTTAGGCAAAAGTCCTACAGAATATATTGTAAAAACTATGGACGAAATCTTACCTGGTGCTTTCACTAAAGAAGATTTAAAAAAATAAAAATTATCCTTCATTAATATAAATAAATAATAAATATATGAAATAAACATCTAAAGGAGTATTTATAATGAACATCAATAAATTAATCGACCACACAGCTTTAAAACCTAATACAAATAAAGAAAGCATTTTAAAATTAATCGCTGAAGCTAAAACTTATGATTTTGCTTCCGTTTGCGTAAATCCTTGCTGGGTTGCACTTGCTCATCAGGAATTAAAAAATACAGATGTTAAAGTATGTACTGTAATCGGCTTCCCTCTTGGTGCTAATACTACAGAAGTAAAAGTTTTTGAAACTAAAGATGCTATTGAAAAAGGCGCTCAAGAAATTGATATGGTAATCAATATCGCAATGCTTAAAGATAAAGAATATGATTATGTAGAAAATGAAATTCATCAAATCGTAGAAGCTGCTAAAGATAAAGCTATCGTAAAAGTAATCATCGAAACTTGCTTATTAACTGATGAAGAAAAAATCAAAGCTTGCGAACTTTCCCAAAAAGCAGGTGCTGACTTTGTAAAAACTTCTACTGGTTTTTCCACTGGTGGTGCAACTGTTCATGACATCGCTCTTATGCGTAAAACAGTAGGAGCTGAAATGGGTGTAAAAGCTTCTGGTGGTGTTCATACTCATGAAGAAGCTCTTGCTATGGTAGAAGCTGGTGCTACTCGTATCGGTGCTAGTGCTGGCGTTAAACTTCTAAAATAAAAACACGGAGGATATCATCATGCAATATATTATTGGTGTAGCTGGACTTGCCTTAGTTTTTGGTATGGCATTTATTGTCAGCAATGACCGCAAAAAAATAAAATATAAACCAATTCTCACCATGCTTGTTCTCCAATTCGTTCTAGGATTTTTACTTTTGAATACATCTGCTGGTAATGTCTTAATCAGTACAATCGCTAACGGATTTACAGCACTTTTAAATTGTGCTAGAGAAGGTATAAATTTCGTTTTTGGTAGATTGGCTAATCCTGATGATCCTATCTTCTTTATGAGTGTTTTAATGCCTATTACATTTATCTCTGCTTTAATCGGTATCTTACAACATTGGCATATATTGCCATTTATCATCAAATATATCGGTCTTGCTTTAAGCAAAGTAAATGGCATGGGCAAACTTGAATCCTATAATGCAGTAGCTTCCGCTATTTTAGGTCAATCAGAAGTATTTATCTCCGTAAAAAAATTACTCGGACCTTTGCCACCTAATCGTTTATATACTTTATGTGCTTCTGCAATGTCTACAGTTTCTATGTCCATCGTTGGAGCATATATGGTAATGATTGAACCAAAATATGTAGTTACAGCTCTCGTTTTAAATCTCTTTGGTGGATTTATAATCGCTTCTATTATAAATCCCTATGAAGTTAAACCTGAAGATGATATTCTAGTAGTAGCAGAAACTAAAAGACAATCTTTCTTTGAAATGCTCGGTGAATATATCTTAGACGGTTTTAAAGTCGGCGTTATTGTATGTGCTATGCTAATCGGTTTCGTTGGCATTATCACATTAATCAACAATGTATTTTTAGGAATTATTGGTATTTCTTTCCAAGAAATCCTAGGTTATTTATTCTCACCATTTGCCTTCTTCATGGGAATTCCAATGGCAGAATGTGTAGATGCTGCTAGCTTGATGGCTACTAAAATAGTCGCTAATGAATTTGTAGCTATGATGCAACTTTCCAGTGGTACAGTTATTCTCTCTGCAAAAAGCGTAGCTATTGTATCCATCTTCTTAGTATCCTTTGCTAATTTCTCCTCTATTGGTATTATTGCAGGTGCAGTTAAAGCCCTCAATGAAGAAAAAGGTAATGTAGTAGCTTGTTTCGGACTTAGATTGTTATATGGTGCAACATTAGTTAGCATTTTAAATGCTACAATTGTAGGCTTAATAATTTAAGGTTAGGTGATACTATGAACAACATTAAAAAATTTAAACGCATTCATGTTATAGTTATGGACTCTGTTGGCATTGGCGAAACTCCTGATGCTGATAAATTTGACGATATTGGTGCAAATACACTTTTGCATATTTCCACAGCTAAAAATGGTTTAAACGTACCAAATCTTGAAAGATTAGGTCTTTCTAATATATATAAACTCAAAGGCGTAAATACTGTTCATCCATCTCTTGGATATTATACAAAAATGCAAGAAGCTTCTTGCGGTAAAGATACAATGACAGGTCATTGGGAAATGATGGGACTTTATATTGATAAACCTTTCCAAATCTTCCCTGATGGTTTTCCTGATGATTTAATCGCTCAAATTGAAAAATTCTCCGGTAGAAAAATCGTTGGTAACTGCCCTGCAAGCGGTACAGAAATCATCAAACAATACGGAGAACATCAATTAAAAACTGGTGATTTAATCGTTTATACTTCAGCTGACTCTGTACTTCAAATTGCAGCTCATGAAGAAATCATACCGCTTGAAGAACTTTATCGCATTTGTCAATTCTGTAGAGATATCACTCGCGAAGGCAAATACCAATTAGGCAGAATTATTGCTCGTCCTTATGTTGGTACTTGCAAAGAAGATTTCACTCGTACATCTAATAGACATGATTATGCCTTAAAACCTTTTGGCAAAACTGTAATGAATAGCCTTCAAGAAGCAAACTTAGCTTCTATAGCTATCGGCAAAATAAGTGATATCTTTGATGGTGAAGGTGTTACAAAAGCAATCCGCACAGTTTCCAATATGGACGGTATGGATAAATTTATAAATATTTTAGATGAAGACTTCACAGGTCTCAGCTTCACAAATCTTGTAGATTTCGATGCTAAATTCGGTCATCGTCGTGACCCTATCGGTTATGGTGATGCACTTGAAGAATTTGATGCTAGATTAAATGAAGTTTTTACAAAAATGCATGATGAAGATTTACTCTTAATCACTGCTGACCATGGCAATGACCCAACATATAAAGGCACTGACCACACTCGCGAATATGTGCCATTATTAATCTATAGTAAACAATTAAAAAATTATGGTAGCCTTCCTATCAGAAAAACATTTGCTGATTTAGGTGCTACTATTGCGGATAACTTCTCTATTGAAATGCCACAATATGGGCAATCATTTTTAAACGACTTACAATAATTTGAGAAAAGGAACGGTGCTTATTTATGCGTATGGTAGATATTATTGAAAAAAAACGTGACGGACAAGAATTAACAACTGCTGAAATTAATTTCTTCATTGAAGGATATACAAAAGGTGAAATTCCTGATTATCAAGCAAGTGCTTTAGCTATGGCTATTTATTTCCAAGATATGAATGACCGTGAACGCGCTGATTTAACTCGTGCAATGGTAGAATCTGGCGATACTATCGACCTTTCTGCTATTGATGGCGTAAAAGTAGACAAACATTCCACTGGTGGTGTAGGCGATACTACTACACTCGTATTAGCTCCACTTGTTGCTTCCCTTGGTGTTCCTGTAGCTAAAATGTCTGGACGTGGCTTAGGTCATACTGGTGGTACAATCGATAAATTAGAATCTATCGCAGGCTTCCATGTAGAACTCACTCGTGAACAATTCATTGATTTAGTAAATAGAGATAAAGTGGCTGTTATCGGACAAAGCGGTAACTTAACTCCAGCAGATAAAAAATTATATGCACTTCGCGATGTAACTGGTACAGTAAATTCTATTCCACTTATCGCAAGCTCTATCATGAGTAAAAAAATCGCAGCTGGTGCTGACGCAATCGTTTTAGACGTAAAAACTGGCGATGGCGCTTTCATGAAAACTCAAGAAGATGCAGAAGAACTCGCTCATGCTATGGTACGCATCGGTAATCATGTAGGCAGAAAAACAATCGCTATCATCTCTGATATGTCTCAACCTTTAGGCTTTGCTATTGGTAATGCTTTAGAAGTAAAAGAAGCTATCGAAACACTTCAAGGCAAAGGTCCAAAAGATTTAACTGAACTTGTTTTAACTTTAGGTAGCCAAATGGTAATCCTTGCAGGTAAAGCAAAAACTAGTGAAGAAGCAAAAGAAATGCTTTTAGATGCAATTCACAGTGGAAAAGCTTTAGCTAAATTCAAAGAATTCTTAGCAAACCAAGGTGGAGATGCTTCTATCGTTGATGATTTAACAAAATTACCACAGGCAAAATATAAAATTGAATTACCAGCAAAACAATCTGGCTATATTTCCAGAATGGTAGCTGATGAAATCGGTGTCGCTTCCATGATTTTAGGTGCAGGACGTGCTACAAAAGAAGATGTAATCGATTTAGCAGTTGGTCTTGTACTTCATAAAAAAGTTGGCGATAAAGTAGAAGAAGGCGAATCTATTCTCACTATCTACAGCAATCGTGAAAATGTTGAAGACGTAAAACAAAAATTATACGACAATATCTTTATCGCAGATACAGCTACAGCTCCAACATTAATTCATACAGTTATCACTGAATAAATAACCCCTAAAAAAAGACTGCTATGGGCATATATCCCAATAGCAGTCTTTTTTATTAAATATTTCCAACTAATTCAATACTAGGTTTTAATGTTTTAGCACCTGGTTTCCATCTTGCAGGACAAACTTCACCACCATGTTTCGCTACGAATTGAGCAGCTTCTACACGGCGAAGCAATTCATCAGCATTTCTGCCAACACTTCCCATGATTACTTCATAAGCTACGATTTTACCTTCTGGATTTACAATAAAGCTACCTCGCTCTGCAATACCATCTTCTTCAATCATCACATCAAAAGCTCGTGCTAATAATCCTGTTGGATCAGCAAGCATTGGATATTTAATTTTCTTGATAGTATCAGATGCATCATGCCATGCTTTATGCACAAAATGAGTATCACAAGATACACTGTAAATTTCACAATCTATATTTTTAAAATCAACATATTTATCAGCTAAATCTTCAAGTTCAGTCGGACAAACAAAAGTAAAATCAGCAGGATAAAAGAAAAATACTGACCATTTCCCTAAAACATCAGCCTTTGTTATTTCACGAAATTCACCATCAACAAAAGCCTGAACCTTAAAATCAACGATTTCTTTATTAATTAATGACATCTTACTATCCTCCATTTAAATAATATTTTCTAATTGATAATAATTATTATTTTATGTTAATATAATATCATTTTACTCCCTATTAGTCAATAATAATTATCATTATCTTTTATAAAATAAAAAAAGAAATATTAATAATTAAATTAACTATTAATATCTCTAAGCAAAATATATTATTATTACTTATTATTTTAAACCAGTAATTACGCTAAATGTTTTTTCTTCATTAGGTTGTAACATAAGTAGACTACCAGCTTTTTTTGCTGCTAAAAATCCTTCTGGTCTACATGTTCCTGGAATTATGCAAGAAGATACTTGCTGTTCTGGTGTATACATAATCCAACGTGTACCATATTTAAAATCTTTAGTTGAAAACTGAGTTTTAAAACCATATCCTTCTGGAGAATTAATCTCTACTATAGCTTCATCTGTGTATTTATCAAGTCTATCGGCTAGAAATACCACTTCTGTATTATATAAATCAGGATTTTCCAATTTAGTCAAAGTTTTTCCTTCAACTTGTACTTTTTTTATTTCATCAGTATAAGCAAACCATTCTTTCGTAGGTTTTATATGACTAGGAATACTTTCACGCAATTTAAAAGCTTCATCTGGTATATTAGCTTTGAATTCACCTTTATCCACATAATGGTGATTTATATGACACATATATTGTAATGGCATTTCTACGCTTGTAAGATTTTTTACTTGCATGCTGATTTTTATATTTGTAGCATTTGCTTTCAAACTTACACTAGGTCTAGCTAAATATTTAAAACCAAAACCTTGGCAATATTCATATTCACCGCCAATAATAACTTCATCTTCACTAAATTCAAGCCATGTAATATCTAAATCAGCACAACAAAATTCACCATGCATTGGATGTGTATCTTCACTTGATGGACAACCATTAGCTAAAAGACCTGAATGAAAAGCAAAACAACCATAAGTATCTAAAATATTATTCACTTTTCTTGGTCTGGAAAACATATTTTTCATGGTTAAATCAATATCATCAAATTCAACTCGCCAAATCATCTGTCCCATATAAGGAAGAACAATTATTTTACCACGAGAATTTGTTACTTCTATCGCTTCTACGTCTGAACTATATTTAAATAAATTTGCTTTAAATTCATCATTTTCCATGATAGTTTTTGCATTTTCAGCAAAGAAACCACGCTGTAAATATATTTTTGTATTCATAAATTAACCCTCTTTATTTTCAAGTTTCATTTTGTAATAGAAATACCAACCTATATAAGCAAAACAGAAGAAATTAACAATAAAGGAAAATTGCATAGAACCTACCATATCGGATACAAAACCTTGTACTGCTGGCATAAAAGCACCACCAATGATAGACATTACAATTATTGCCCCTGCAGTTTCTGTATATTTTTTCTCTACAGATTTTAATGTTTCAGCATAAATAGTTGCCCAGCAAGGTCCAAGTAAAATACTGATAGCTACTGCTGCATAAATAGCTGTTAAATTTGGAATAAATGCTACATATAAAATTAAAATACAACCAATAATAGAATAAGCTAATAAAACTTTATTTACAGAGAACTTAGTCATCAAGAAATTAGCAATAAATTTACCAACGAAGAAACAAACAAAGCTAATTACCATGAAATCTGCTGCCATACGTTCATTAATATGAGGCATTAAATCTAAAGCTAAACGAATAGTAAATGACCAAACTGCAACTTGCATACCTACATATAAGAATTGAGCTACAATACCTTTTTTGAATAAGCTATTACCAGAAAGATATTTTAAAGTTTCGCCTAAGGTTACTTTTGGCGTATTCTGATTATTTGCTACTTCTTTTACTTTACATTTTGGATATTTAGTGATTAAAAATAGAATAAAAATAGCTACTAAAATACAAATCATAATTTTATAAGGCTCTAAAGTATGTTGTAACATCTGTAATCTGAATAAATGAATTTGATCTGGAGTCATTTGAGCCATCTGACTTGCTAAACTTTCACCTTCTTGGAAAACTAAATATTTACCAAGTAAGATACCAGATGCTGAACCAATTGGCTGGAATGTTTGGCTAATATTTAAGCGAAGTGTTGCATATTTACGAGGGCCAAGCATAGTACTATAAGTGTTAGAAGCTGTTTCCAAGAAACCAAGACCAATAGCAATGGAGAAAATAGCTACTAAAAACATAGTGTAAGTTGCCATCATAGAAGCTGGGAAAAATAAACTACAACCACCGATATAGAAAATTAAACCAATCATAATTGCTAATTTATATGTAGTTTTACGAATAACTACAGATGCTGGTATGGAAATTAAGAAATACCCACCATAAAAAGCACTTTGTACTAAAGCACTAGCAAAATCGCTCAAAGTAAAAACTGATTTAAATTGCGTAATCAAAATATCATTTAAACTAGCTGCCGCACCCCAAAGTGCAAATAAACAAGATAATAACACAAATTGGAATATTGGGGTCTTATTCAAATAACCATCATCATACTGAATTAATTTACTACTTTCTGTCATTTTTAACTCTCTTTCAAATTAATCATAAATCTAAAAAAACTTAACCCAAAAAATAAATTATAAATCTTCCTCCTAGCCATTTTTATTTTTTATTATGCCTAATCACTTTTAATAAAACGTTTTACTAAAAATTATAAAATAAAATATATATCTAAAAATATGATATATATTTTAATAAAACGTTTTACTAAAACTCAAACCAAAATTTACATTCATATAATAACATGTATATTTCAGTAAGTCAATATTTTCTAAAAATTTTTATTCTACATTAAATTATAACAAAGACCCCACATAAATAAAAATGTGAGGTCTTAATATTAAAATATAATATATGCTATCGCTAAGGATAATACTGTAGAAGCTGCCATAGATACTAATCCTGGGATTAAATAACTATGGTTAAAGCCGAAACGACCAATTTTAGTTGTACCTGTACGGTCAAAAGCAACACAACTAATTTGAGCACCACCTGGTATGATGAATACTGCACAAGTTGCTGGAATAAGACCAATTAATACTTCTGCTGGTAATCCTAAGGATACACCAATTGGCATTAAAGCTACGGCTGTTGCTGCTGGACTGTATAATACCATAGAAGTAACAAATAACATTGCACCAAAAAGCATAGGATATTGTATCAATGTTTGAGCAAATACATCTGTAATAAATTTTAAATGTGTAGCAAAAAATGTATCAGTCATCCAAGAAATACCTAAAATACCTACTGCTCCAATAAGACCAGATTTAAATACAGAACCAGAGTCTAATTTATCTCTAGGTACACGACAAACTACCATGATAATAGCACCAGTAGCAAGCATCATGATTTGTAATAAAGTTGGTACAGAAATAGGTTTTCCACCTGGGCCAATATTTGGCAATAAATCAGGGTGAGAAGTCATTCCCACAATAATAGCAATAGCTAATAAGAAAATAACTACAGATACTTTTGCTGATGTAGTAGCATTTTGTGTATCTCTTTCCAAAACATAATCTTCTTGGAATTGACCTGTAGCTACACGACGTTTAAATTCTGGATCATCGGCAAGTTCTGCTCCACGTTTGTACACGAATAAACAACCTACTAATACCCCAATCAAACATGCCGGCACTGTAACTGCAAGTAAACTAAGTGGAGTAACACCGATTGGTGCTGTAATTGCAATCATAGCCGCAGCAATCGCACTTGTAGGACTAGCACAAACTGCCATATTAGATGCAATAACTGACATAGACATAGCACGTTCTGGACGAACTTTTGCATTAATCGCAATTTCTGCAATAACTGGATATACAGAAAAAGCTACATAAGAAGTGCCACAAATAACTGTGAAAATATATGATACTAATGGACCTAAAAAAGTAATAGCACTAGGTTTTTTACGAAGAATTTTTTCGGCCATGGATATCATATAATCAAGACCGCCTGCACCTTGTAATAAAGATACACATGTAATAACAGTCATAATGATGAATACTACGCTTGTTGGCATTTCTCCTACTGGAAGACCAAAACCTAAAGTCAAAATAGCAAGACCAAAACCACCTGCTACACCAAGACCAATACCACTAAAGCGTCCACCGATAGCTAAACAGATAACAATAACTGCTAATTCTAACCAAAAACTAAAAATGAAAATCAACCCCTTTTTTATTTTTAGATGATATATATTAAAATACTTAATATATCAAATTATTAATCAATTAATCCTTTAATAATTCTTCTGCTGTATATTGATCTGTAACTAAAATATTTGCAAATTCACCTTTTAATGCTGCTTTTATTGCTGTTATTTTTCTTTGGCTGCCTGCTACTAATATACGTTTTTCTTTAGCCTTTAATTCTTCTAATTTTATTCCTACTGTACGTTCATCTAATTCTTTATCACAAATATTTCCTTGAGCATCAAAAAATCTTGAACAGATATCGCCTACTGCTCTATTTTGTATAATATCTCTATCTTTTTTATCAATATAACCCAATCTAAATAATAAAGCGTCATTTTTTACAGTACCTACTGTAAAGACAGCAATATTAGCCTGTCGTCCTAAATCTAAAATCTTTTTAATATGTTTATCTTTTTCAATTAATTCTTTTATCTGTACCGTATCAAACATTACTGGAAGTGGTAAATATCGTCCTACTGTAGAAAACGCTTCTGAGAATAATTCTACTACTTCGTAAGCATATGTATTGCTTTGTGAATGACTTATTCCACCTTTTAATTGTACAATCTGCACGCCTTTTAACGCTTTATGTTTTAAATTTAAAGCCATATTATAGATAGTAGTTCCCCAACATACACCAATAATATCGCCATCTTTGGCTATCTCATGTAAATAATCAGCTGCTTTTATGCTTATGGATTTTTTAATCTCATTTGTCGTATTTAAAGGCGCATAAGCAATCTTTACCACATCTAAATTATATTTCTCACATAAGGCTTCTTCTAAAGAACTATTATCTTCTATAGGGTCAGCTATATTTATCTGTACAAAACCTTTTTCTTTTGCATATTGCAACAATCTTGATACTGTAGGTCTTGATAGATTTAATTTATTGGCTATCTGTTGTTGGCTATAATCTGATTTATAATAAAGCTTGGCAACATCAATGCTAAGTCTATCCTTATTTTGTTCCATTAATTACACCCCCTTTATATTATATTAAACTGCAAAATTAGCATTTATATCTTAACATATAAAAAATAAAAGAAAAAGCCCACAACCAGAAAGATTGTGAGCTTTGTATTCTCTTTGATAATCGTATGTGATTAACGTTTGGAGAACTGAGATGCTTTACGAGCTTTTTTGAGACCGTATTTACGACGTTCTTTTTCACGTGGGTCACGTGTTAAGAATCCAGCTTTTTTAAGAGCAGGACGAAGTTCAGCATCGAGTTCTAATAAAGCACGGGAAATACCGTGACGAATAGCACCAGCCTGACCGGAAGGGCCACCACCCTGAACGTTAGCGATAACATCATATTTATCAGCTGTTTCAGTTAAGTTAAGAGGCTGTTTAACGATTAAATCTAAAGTTTTAATGCCGAAATATTCATCAATATGACGGCCATTGATTACAACGTTGCCTTCACCTGGAACCAGACGAACTCTAGCAACTGAAGTCTTTCTGCGGCCTGTGCCGTAGTAGGATACTGCCATTATATTGTTCCTCCTTCCAAGTATTATCTAATATTTAATTCCAAAACTTCTGGTTTCTGAGCAGCATGTGGATGTTCTGGGCCAGCATAAACATTAAGTTTTCTGTACATCTGTGCACCTAATTTATTTTTAGGAAGCATACCACGAACAGCCATTTCTACAACTTTCTCAGGCTGTGTTGCGAGCATTTTCTGAGGAGTTGTAAAAGTTGTGCCTCCTGGATATCCAGAATGACGGAAATAAGTTTTATCAGTTAATTTTTTACCGCTGAATACCACTTTATCAGCATTAACTACGATGACAAAATCACCAGTGTCAACATGTGGTGTGAATGTTGGTTTATGTTTACCGCGAAGTACTTTTGCAACTTCAGCAGCTAATCTACCTACTGTCTGGCCTTCTGCATCAACTACGTACCATTTACGTTCAACGTTAGCAGCGTTTGCCATGAATGTTGTTTTCACTTGTATATCCCTCCCTGTACAATTTTCAACTATTTAATATTGAATCTTTTTTCTCAATAGATGTCCTTTGCACGGTTCCGGGGCTAGTGGAAGCCGTCATCGAACGTCATACGAAGATATTTTAAAGTAAATGACTTCTAAAGTCAAGTATTTTCTTAAATAAATTTTACAATATTTTTATTGCAGTTTAATAAAAGTCTTACAACTTTGCACTTAAAGCTATATAATGTTCTAATTTTTTTATATAGCTTTGAGCCAATTTACTTAAATGATTATATTTATTATAAATATAGCCCACACAGATTTTTTCATCACTATCAAGTGGAATAGCAATTATATTTGTACCATTTAAATCTTCACTCAATACACCTGTAGATATAGTATAACCATTTAAGCCTATAGCTAAGTTAAATAAAGTCGCTCTATCACTGACATAAATATTTTTACGATGAGATATTGTTGAATGTATCTCTTCGGCAAAATAAAAAGAATTATAAATTCCCTGCTCAAAAGAAAGACATGGATATGGTTCTAAATCGGCAAAAGTTACAATATCTTTATTGGCCAATGGATGCTTTGCTGATAAAAATACATGTGGATTAGCCGTAAATAATTCTTTAAAACATAAATCATTTTCCTGGAGTATTTTGCGTATTACTTGTTCATTAAATTTACTCAAATACAATACACCAATCTCACTGCGCATATTTTTTACATCATCAATGATTTCATGTGTTTTCGTTTCTCTCAACGTAAAATCATATTCATCTTGAGCATATTCTTTAATTAAATTTACAAAAGCATTCACAGAAAAAGCATAATGTTGCGTAGATACAGCTAATAATCTCCGTGCTGGCTTATCTTTATGATAACGCTGTTCTAATAATTCAGTTTGCTCAATAATCTGTCTTGCATAACCTAAAAATTCCTGTCCACTAGAAGATAAAGTTACACCTTTATTAGTGCGAATGAAAATCTCAATACCCAACTCTTTCTCTAATTCTTTAACTGCATTCGATAAACTAGGTTGAGAAACAAATAATTTTTGAGCTGCTAAATTCATTGAACCACAATTTACAATTTCTATAATGTATTTTAATTGTTGTAAAGTCATATTCTTCCTTTACTCCTATTTTTTTAATTATTAACGCACTTTTGGCAAACTCAAATGATAGTAAATACCTATCATACGCAAGAAAAATACTACAAAAAAGGATATAGGTGATGCTAAATACCAATAATCATCGCCTATAATCGCTATAAGATAAAATACTATTCCTCCAATTATAGATGGCAATGCATATATTTCTTCTTGTAATACTGAAGGTATTCTTTGCGCTAATACATCACGAATAATACCGCCACCTACTGCTGTTATCAATCCCAATGTAATCGCAAATAATGGATATTCAGGATAAGCATTAAAGCCTATTGTAGTCCCTGTAACTGTAAATGAAGCTAACCCTAAAGTATCTGCTAATAAATACATTTTACGAAGTTTTCTTCTCGACATATATCGTAAAATTTGGTTGCGATAAATAAAAAAGATAATAAAAGTAATGACTGTTGTAAGCACTATATATAACGAAGTTTTAAAAGAATTTGGAGGAATGTTCCCCACCAAAACATCACGAATAATACCACCACCAATAGCTGTGCTTAAAGCCAATACCAATATACCAAAA
Organism: Megamonas sp.; assembly: GCF_986095205.1. NCBI lineage: Bacteria > Bacillati > Bacillota > Negativicutes > Selenomonadales > Selenomonadaceae > Megamonas > Megamonas sp. Next base: position 25,778 of record NZ_CFQVBI010000012.1, read on the forward strand.
ATATCCATACGTCTTGATATTCCTACCAAGGCACCTGAAATAGCAAAAGCAATTGTTCCTGCAATCTCAAAAAAAGTCCATAAAAAAATCATAACTATCCACCTTTTATTTTAATAATCTCTTATTTTATTATATTCATCTAACACCATTTTCAATTTTTTAATATCATCTTTATCATTTAATTCGTGCATTTTTCTATGACAATTAGGACATAATGCTACTACATTATCTATCGTATCTGTTCCACCTTTAGATAACCATTTCAAATGATGAGCTTCTAAATATGGTTTATTATTTTTTGTATAAAAAGGTGCTTTTTCTCCACATAATTGACAAAACCCATCTGCTCTTAATTTCGCATATTCTGCTATATATGGGTCTCTAATATATGTAGTTGTTTTTATTGTTCTATACGATGTTTTAACATTATTTTTTTCTCTTACAATCTGTTCCAAATTATCTTTAGACAATTTTCTTATTTTTTTAATCTTATCCTGATAATAAACATTATACACATCACTATCTATCATTTCTTCACTATCAAGAATAATTAATGGAAACATCCATACTTTTCGTTCATTGTTATCTTCATCCAATTCTTTTTCTTGATAAGGCTCTTTACAAAGCTTTACAATACCACAATATATATATTCTTTTGCCTTAAATACTTCAAATAAATGTACTTCTATTCCATTACTATTAGACTCAGCTAAAGTTTTATTTTGTTGTTTATATAATTCCTGATCTCCCTTCATACCCATACCTGTATAATGTAATTCATTACCGTAATATTTATCATCATATAAACCCTTTGTATGATCTGAAATAATAACTAAAACATTATTTTTTAAACTTCTTCTCATTCCGCCAGAATTTGCCACACTAAATTCTTTCATTAATTTATCATTCGTCAAAACTTGTCCAATTTTTAATGATGTTTTAAAACTCATATTCTCACCTCAATTTATCCTCATAATACATTCAATCTTCTTCATAAAAATTTATTTTACTAAAAATTTTCTCTATTTCCAACTACTAAAAATTACTACTATTTTACCAATTTATTTAAATTATTATCTAAAAATATCATTCTAATATATAATATCTATATACATATTTTTATTCAAAGGAGGTTCTATTATGCCAATTTATCAATTAAAAATTCGTCAATTATTTCTTGCTTTACTTACTTTTTGCTTTATTTTTATACCAAATTCTGCATGGGCTATACAAAAAGATATCGTCATCTTATACACTAATGATGTTCACTGTGGTATCGAAGATAATCTAGGATATACTAAATTAGCTCAATACAAAGAAGATTTACAACAAGATACACCATATATTGCTTTAGTTGACGCAGGTGATGCCATTCAAGGGGCTCCTATCGGCAAATTATCCACTGGCGAAGCTATCACCAATATCATGAATGAAATAGGCTATGACTTTGCTATTCCTGGCAACCATGAATTTGATTATGGTATGGATAGATTTCTCGCTTTAAACGACAAATTATCTTGCGGTTATTATAGTTCTAATTTAGTAAATACAATTACAGGAAAAAATTTATTGCCAGCTTATAAAATTTTCCAATTCGATGATAAAAAAATAGCTTTAATAGGTGTTACAACGCCTGAAACACTCAATTCTTCTACACCTGCTTATTTTCAGGACGATAAGGGAAATTTTATTTATTCCTTTAATGAAGACGCTACTGGCAAAAAATTATACACTAATATCCAAAATACTGTAGATACAGTGAAAAAACTTGGCGTAGATTATGTCTTTTTAGTAGCTCATCTAGGCATGAATGGTATCACACCTCGCTGGAGTAGCCTTGCTGTAGCTCAAAATACACAAGGTATTGACGCTATCATTGATGGTCATTCTCATGAAGTCATTCCTAGTTTTATAGCTAAAAATAAACAAGGAAAAAATGTTCTCATCACTCAAACAGGCACTAAACTTCAAAATATTGGTAAATTGACCATCACACCACAAGGTAAAATCTCCACTGAATTAATCAATGATTTAACAAAAACCAATCAAAAAACTACCGACTTAATCAATGAAGAAAAGAATAAATATGCACCTTTGCTCAATCAAATAATCGGAACAAATACAGTAAAACTCACCACTAACGCTCCTAATACTAATACACGCTTAGTCAGAAATAGCGAAACAAATCTCGGTGATTTTGTAACTGATGCTTATAGAATAGTTTTAAATACTGATGTAGCAATCTGCAATGGTGGAGCAATCCGCAATGAATTACCTATAGGCGATTTTTCCTATAATGATATTTTAACAACGTTTCCATTTGGCAATATGTGTGTAGTCCTAGAAATCACAGGACAACAACTATTAGACGCTTTAGAAATGGGAGCTATCCGCTATCCTGAAGAATTTGGTGGATTTATGCAAATCTCTGGTGCTACTTATACGATTAATAGTAAAATCCCATCGTCTGTAATAACTGATGAAAAAGGTAATTTCATAAAAGTAGATGGCGCTTATCGTGTTCAAGACGTAAAAATAAATGGTAAGGATTTAGATTTAAATAAAAAATATACTATTGGTGGAACTTCTTATATCTTGAAATTCGCTGGCAATGGTATGACAATGTTCAAAGACAGCCCTATACTTCAAAATGAAGAACTATCCGAAACAGATGTAATTATCGAATACATTCAAAATTATCTTAATGCCACTATCGGCAATGAATATGCCAACCCATATGGTCAAAATCGTATAACAATCATCAAATAAAAAAAGCAGGTATTATTTACCTGCTTTTACATTTCATTATACGCTTTTTCTATTAAACTTTTAGCCTTTTCAAAACTTTGTTCATCTTTAATAATTATTTCTAAATCACCAGTTCCATAATGCCCTATATTTCTCATATCTCTAGTAAATCCTTCTTCTAATTTAATCTTATCAGGATTTAATTTTAAATAAATGGCAACATATTTATTATAAAGTTCAATACATGCCATATTTTGAACTTTTTTATATGCCAAATAATATTTTAATTGGTTAGACTCTATATCATCACCTAGAGATTCTATATAATTACAAATAGAATCATATAATATATTTATTTTTTCTGGAACAGTTTTTAATTTTTCTACATGAGTTTTATAATTATTATTTTTCCTACTAATCAAATCTTTTTGATGAACAATATTTTCTACTTTTGGTGAATTTAAATGCTCAAATAAAATCAAATCATTACTATATTTCTTATACTTTACTAATTTTATATTTTTTTGCATTTGATTAATAGCATGTATATCATATCGTGTAAAATTACTCGCAATACAAATAACACATGGTGCAGACCAATCAATATTTTTTACATATTCATAACCATATTTTTCAGCAACTAACATATGAAAAGCATCTTTATGGTCTAAAAGCCAATCTAAATAAAACAATCCTTGATTTATAATATTTTCATTACTACTACGCTTATACTCTACAATTACAGGACAATTATTTTCATCAATTCCTATGCTATCCATTCTTCCATTAGTTATAACATATTCGCTTTTTAAAAATCGAACACCAAAGAATTTTTCCATATTATCTTCTATTAAATTTTGCAATTCTTTTTCTAATAAAACTTCTGACGGTATTAATTGTTTTACATCATTCTTTATACTAAATAACTTTATTTCTGACATTATACTCACCTACAAAATATTATCAAATCATCTCTAATTATACCAATATTTATTAATATAAAAAATTAAATCATTTATGAAAAAAACCCATATGTATATTAAATAAACCATTATAAAAGGCTTGACTTAATAATTTTATCAACTATTAAATCAAGCCTTTTTCTTAATATATTAATTTCAAAATTAATGTTGAACTATTCCATAATCTTTATAGCCGAACCAATTGTTATTTTCATCCCAGAAGAAATGATATTCTTGTGCTTTTGGATGTTTAGATATTATGCTATATGCTAAAATAAGTTCTCCATTTTCTACATATATATATCCTTCAGCATATTTTCCTAAAGGATTATAATAATTTATTGGATTTACATATAGTTGCCATGCTTGTTTTTGTTCATCATAGCCCATTAGAAGTGACAAATCTGAATCACCCATACTATTTATACTTCCCGATATAATATAAGCATATTTTCCTGTTTCTGTATCATATACTTGCTTTACTCTTACATATTTTACATTTGGTATTTTGGCAGCATAAATAGGTTCTCCATCTTTACCTGCAATTAAATATCTTTCATTATCTTTTGTTAAGAATGCAATTTGAATGGTTTTATTATTTTCTGAAAAACTAAATTCTATGCCATTGCCTTCTACTTTTCCATATTTATCTGCGGAAACAGAAAATGAACTTGCATATGTTACTCCGACAAAGGCTAACATTAAGCCACAAACTAATAAACAAATACGCATAAATTTCATGATTATGCCTCCCTTATAATTTATAATTTCTGCTTTTACTATACTATATATCTCTAAAAAATCCTTATCCTCAAAGGACAATTTATATATTTTTTTATACTATTATGTACTAAATAAATATTATTAGTCCTGCTTTATTCTCAAAACAAAACCACTATTTAAATATTAAAATAGTGGTTTTATCTTTCATTTATCCAACTCTAACATAATCTGCTGAATATCCTGTAGATACATTATTTAACATCATATAATTAGGATTGTTATTGTCAAAAGTTAAAGTATTTATACTACGTCCACCATTTACACTAATAGTAACAACTGTATAACTGCCATCATTAGATACACTTCTTACACTATATGAAGCTTTGCCAAAATCTCTATCCGTTATATTCATTATACTGCCATCTCTACCTTGCCATGTTCCTTCAATTAATTCATACCCACGAGAAATATTTTCTTGATAAGCATAAGCGGATTGCATAGGTATTATCGCTTCACAAAATATTACTGAAAATGCACATAAACCTATTAAACAAAATTTTTTCAATATGTTCATTTTTATTCCTCCTTTATCAACTATTATGCTACTAAAAATATTAAAACTCCATAATCCTTAAAGATGAAAAATTTCACTATTAGAAATAAATAAAAAAACCACCGCATAAAACGGTGGTTAATTTTTTATCTCATATTGATGAATTGTAAATCAATACCAAAATCGCCAGCTTTTAAGGTCTGTATAACTGCTTGCAAATCATCTTTTTTCGCACCAAAAACACGAACTTGTTCACCTTGCATTTGTGTATTAACTTTTAATTTTGTAGCTTTTATCGCAGCGATAATTTTCTTTGCATTTTCCTTAGAAATACCCTGTTTAATAGTGAGCATTTGACGAACAGAACCTTTTGCTGCATCTTCGATTTTGCCGAGTTCTAAAGAACGTAAAGATAAGCCTCTTTTTGCCATGCGTGCACGTAAAATATCAATGATAGCATTTAATTTATAATCATCTTCTGCTGCGATTTTAATTGCTTTATCTTCTAATTCAATACTTGCAATACTACCACGGAAATCATAACGCTGAGAAATTTCTTTTTCTGTTTGGTTAACAGCATTGCTCATTTCTTGCATATCAACTTGAGATACAATGTCGAATGAACTATCTTTTGCCATTTATATCACTCCATTTTTAAAATTCGTGCTTATATTTTATCATATCGCCAAATATAAAAAAAGGCTTTAAAGACTAACTTTAAAACCTTCTTTTTTCGCTATTACTTTTAATAAATCTATTATCATTATTTACAATTATAGATTAGCAAATATCACGATTAAATACATTTATATATTTTCTCTAATAATGAAAAAATCAACCTATTTAGTTCATGGGAATTTACTCTTTTTAGTAGCATAATAATTCTATAATAAGTATTTTTATAAAAAAATTATCCATTATTTAAATCTATTTTATAAAAAGGAGTTTTTTATATGTATAAATTCTGTACTCATTGTGGAGCTAAAATGCCTAATGAAAATGCTTTTTGCACTAATTGCGGAGCTAAATTTTCACAAATTCCTACCCCACAACAAAATATGGCTCCAACAAATATCAATTATAATACTTCAAATTCTAATACTATGCCACCTTATATGCATAATCAACAAACTCAACAAATTAATAATATGCCAAATCCTAATAATATGCAAATGGCTTCACAAGAATTTGCCATTGGTCAACAATACATGGATATAAACAATCCTCAACATAATTATATTAAAGCAATCAATCACTTTCAAAAATCTTCTTTACTCGGCAATCAAAATGCTAAATTTTATATGGCTATGGCTTATTTGTATCAGGCTATGGATATATTAAAACAAAGTGCACCTCTACAAAATAATCCTTCGCCATCTGTTAATAATTTTTCTCCTCAAGCACCATTTTTCCCTCAAAATCCTAATAATCATGTCAATCAACAATTTGCTTCTAACCCAAATAATCAAGCCAATCAAAATAATGACAATAGCACCTTAAAAAATGTAGGTAAATATGCAGCAGCTGCTGCTGTTGGTGCTGTAGCTAGTTCTATGCTTCATTCCGCTTCTACAGCTAGTGCTGCACCACATAATGCTGATACAAGTCCTCTTCCTGACCTCAATGCACCAATCAATCCTACGGATACAATTAATCAAACAGTAGATTCTGCTAGTGACTATATCCAAACACCAGAAGAATTTGTTACCAATGTAGTTGATCCATTAAGTACAGCTAGCGAACAAATAACTCCTGCTAATACAAGTGATGATGGTACAAACCATATTTCTAATCTGGATAATAATTCAGAACTTACTGCAACAGAACAAATTGAACCTTCAGCAGATGCTGATATTTCTTCAGATAGTGGTGAAGAAGATTCCAGTATTTCCGATAGTGTAGGCAGTCTTTTTGATGATTTATTCGGCGAATAATTATAAATTTTAAAGGAGTTTTAATATGAATAAACAATTAAAATCCCCAAGATTAATAATATTAGTAATGATATTATCTTTAATGAGTGCATTAGTTGCAGGTTGTGGCGATGATAAATATGTACAATCCGTAAAAAATGGAACAATGTATATGGCTCCTAATGCACCTGTAGGCAAAGCTTTTGACCAATTCTTTAAAAATGGCAAATGGAAATCTTTCGTTTCTGATAAAAATGATCGTATTGTAGAATTTACAGGCGAATGTAATTGGAATAATAAACCTGCAAAACTAACTGCTCAATTTAAATTATATAAAGATAATAGTTTTGAACTAGCATATTTAGATATAAATGGCAATCCTACAACTGTTTTAGACGGACTAGATATCATGCAAAAAATTCTACACCAATATAGAGCAAAATAAAATATAAATACTGTAGGTGTAAACAATGGAAAGTGTATTAAAATCATTATTTAAACGTGAATTAAAAGCTATTTTAGCACCTTATGCTGATATTATTTGTGCATTATTTATCATAGCAATTATTGGTTATATCATCTATTATCTTTATAATAAATTCAATGAAAATAAAGCAAAAAATAATGCTAATTCCAGCATAAATAATTCCTTAAAATGCCCTAATTGTGGCTTAGAAATATCTCCTAGCGATAAATTCTGTTTAAAATGCGGAACAGCTTTAACACCGCAAACCATAAATCCATCACCATCAGAAAAAACCTTTTTAGATACATTACTTCAAATTCTAAAATATACTATTATATATGCTCTCATTGGTTTTGCGATTTTATTTATTTTACTTATTCTCATTGGTGTTATGGCAGAATAAATATATACTTAACATAAAAAATAACCCTAAATAGCAAAAAATAGTATCCGCATCGCCTCGTTACTAAATTAATGATACTTTTTGAAGCGTCCATATTCAAGCCCTCAAATTTATTTTCAGTCTAATAACGATACGATTCTCAAAACACTACTTTTAAAACCTCATATATTGAAAACAATAATATTTGAAAGTAAAATTATTTTAATTAGCCTTATATTATAAATAATGATTATTATAAGAGGTGATTTATAATGTTTATAGTTGGATTTGTACTATTTATTATAGCTATTGAAATACTTTTTCCTGATTCCAACTAGGTATATTGATAAAAAATCAAAAGCAATATATTACCATAATATCAAAGAATAACTCTTCGTAAAGCTATAACAAAAAGAGTTAAAACTCAAATTGTTATAGCTTCTTTATTTCTACTTATAAAGAAAAATCAAACCAATTTTTACTTCTAAATCTTTAAAAATTTTATTATAACCTATATATAAATTTTTTTATAATTGACTTTATCTTTCCTGTCATAACCTCTTATTATTCAATAGAATTATTTAAAAGTTTATATACTCAAATTTAGACAACAAAAAAGGCTTTACGGAAAACCCGTAAAGCCTTAAATTTACTAGTGGTGCCGAAGGCCGGACTCGAACCGGCACGTAGGGGACTACGCTTGATTTTGAGTCAAGTGCGTCTGCCAATTCCGCCACTTCGGCATATTGTGTTAAACAACAGTAATATTATATCATTCTATAATTATACTGTCAATATAAATAATTATCTTAACTTAATTAAATATATCTATTATAATATTAATATATTTTTTAATATGAAAGGATTTTTTATGTCACCAAAATCTGTTTTTCTTACTTTACTAATTATTTTCTCCTGTATTATTTACTTACCTTCTATAACTTATGCTCAAAATAATAAAAATCCCCAAAATACCACAACTAATACTATTACTTATTTACATTTACCAGAAAAAACTACTATGCAAATAATAAATATAGATAATTTAGGCAGTAAAACTAATCATAAATACGATTTAATCAACTTCCGTCTTTACCAAGATTTAATTGTTAATAACGAAATCATTTTGCCTAAAGATACAAAACTTCAAGGTATGATTACTAAAATCCATGGCAGTAGATTGCTTGGGGAAAGTGCTATTATCCGCATAAAATTAAATAATATCACTTTAGCTGATGGCAGTATTTTAGAATTTCCTTGCGATTTAAAATTAAAAGGTGGCAAAAATTATGCCAATATAGCAAGCAATATTATCGTTCCTTTTTCAGGTTTACTATTTAAAGGAAAAGAAGTTTCTTGTCCATCTGGTAGCATAATTGAATACAGTTTTGAAGGATAAAAAATGGCAATAGGCTTATTATAAAATAAAGTCTATTGCCATTTTATTTAAATATCTAATTCCAAACTAACTGGACAATGGTCACTACCAAAAAATTCATTGTGAATGCCAGCTTCTTTTATATTTGCTTCAATATCTTTAGATACGATAAAATAATCAATTCTCCACCCAGCATTATTTTCACGAGCTTTTCGCATATATGACCACCATGAATAAATGCTTGTTTTATCCGGATAAAGATAGCGGAAAGTATCTACAAAACCTGCTTGTAATAATTCAGTCATTTTACTGCGTTCTTCATCAGTAAAACCTGCACTACGGCGATTTGTCTTAGGATTTTTTAAATCAATCTCTTTATGAGCAACATTTAAATCTCCACATATCACGACAGGTTTTTGCTTATTTAATTCAATTAAATAATTGCGAAAAGCATCTTCCCATTGCATACGGTAATCCAAGCGCTCTAATTCTCGCTTAGAATTCGGTGTATATACGCAAACCATAAAGAATTTATCAAATTCTAAAGTGATTACACGACCTTCATGGTCATGTTCTTCTATACCTAAACCATAACTTACATTTAATGGCTCTACTTTAGTAAAAATAGCTGTACCTGAATAACCCTTTTTTTCTGCACTATTCCAATACTGCTTATATCCAGGTAAATCTAATTCTAATTGATGAGGTTGCATTTTTGTTTCTTGTAAACAAAAAATATCTGCATCTAAAGTTTGAAAAGTCTCCATGAAACCTTTATTCATACAAGCACGAAGACCATTTACATTCCAAGAAACAAATTTCATAAATTATGCCTCCTGTTTTGCCATTTGTGCCAAAATATTAGCAATAGCTCCAAACTCTTCCATAGTCAAAGTTTCTCCGCGACGAGTTGCTTCTATTCCAGCTTTATCTAATACATCAGCAATGATATTTTTATCTACGCCCATGGATTTTAAAGCATTATTTAAAGTCTTACGACGTTGACCAAAAGCTGCTTTTACCACTCTAAAGAACATCTTTTCATCAATAAGCTCTACGGCAGGAGTCTGTCTAACTTTACAGTTCACTACTACAGAGTCCACTTCTGGAGGTGGCATGAAAGAACGTGGTGGTACATATAAAGCGATTTCAGGAACTGTATAATACTGCACTGCTACAGATAAAGCACCATATGTTTTACCGCCTGGCTGTGCTGCCATACGTTCTGCTACTTCTTTTTGTACCATTACTACGATATCTGTTATTGGCAAATGTTTTTCGAGCAAAGCCATGATAATTGGTGTAGTAATATAATATGGCAAATTAGCTACTACTTTAAATGGTTTATCGCCCATGATTTCTGGAATATTTACTTTTAAAATATCTCCTTGAATAACACGCACATTGTCATAAGCGTCTAAAGTATGTGCTAAAACTTCTGGCAATCTTTTATCTAATTCTACACAAGTAACCTCTGCTCCAGTTTCAGCTAAAGCTTGAGTCAAAGTACCGATACCAGGGCCGATTTCTAATACTCTATCATTTTCCTGCACATTTGCTGCATCTACAATTCCCTGTACAATACTAGCATCTATTAAAAAGTTTTGACCTAAGCGTTTGCTCATATGAATGCCAAAACGCTGTAAAATATATCTTGTAACCTTCTTATTAGCAATAGTAGGTTGCTTCATTAATTAAAATTCCTCCAATTTATTATTTATTTTCAACTTCATTAATATCATTTTCTGAATTTAATTTTGCTAAAGCTTGATTAAATTCATCTCTAGTAATTCCATAATTATTTAATCTGCGTAAAAAAGTTTTAGCATTGGCAAAACCAATTCCTAAAATAGCACCTAATTTTGCCCTGCGAACACCAGAATTTGCAAAACCATTTAAGCGATTTAAAATTAAATCAGTAGCACTAAATTCATCACTAGGTTTCCAATTCATTGTACGCACTTTAGCCAATGCTTTGCGAATAGCTTCAGGACTTGCTTGCTCTATACCTATATCATCATTTGCAGTAGCTTCTTCACAAGGTACAAAAGCATGCTTTGCATTAGGAAATCTTCTTGTTAAATATGTGCGAATTCGCTCTCCAGCTGAATCTGGATCAGTTAAAATAATAATGCCACGTTTTTCATAAGCAGCTCTAATATTTTTTATAGTCTTAGGCAATAAATTAAAACCTTCTGTGATAATACAATCGGCTTCAACTGCTTTATTAATGGCTACAACGTCCATTTTTCCTTCTACAACTAAAACTTCTTTTATCATTAAAAACCTTCTCACTTATTTTTCAACTAAACTAAAATATTACAAATAAACTCATATTTTTTTAGTATAACAAAAATATATCAAAAAACGCAAGTAAAAAGCCATATACTCTAGACAAAAAGAGCCTGTAAACTTACAGACTCTTTTTCATCTTTATATATAATTTTCTATCTATCCTACTATTTTAAATCAATTTATACAAATATCAATCTAAAATATAAACTTCTACACCACGACGACCAAAAGCTATAGCTTGAGTATAATCTTCCATACATAAATCAATCATATAGCCATTAATCGCACCGCCAGTATCTGCTGCAATAGCTTCACCATAACCTGGAATATATACACGTGTTCCAAGTGGAATAATATCTGGGTCTACAGCTACTACACCATAACGAGCAGGAATACCAAGCGCCGTATATCCAGCACCGCCACCATCATAAGGTAAATATGCACTAGCTTCCATATACAATACTTGAGAATATGATCTCAAACCAATAGTATTCATCGGTTCTGCTGTGCCTTCACGAACAACCTGATTTACAGGACGAACTAATTGAGAAGTTTGTACTACTTCTTCTCCCACTTTAATACCTTTATGATATTTTTCTCTAACTAATAATCTATTTAAACCATTTCTTCCAGCTTGAATTACTTCTTCATTACCACGGATCATAGAGCTATCTGGCTCTTTTATCACCTGATAATTTTGTACTTCATCTCTTAATACTAATTTACTAGAAACATTTAAAACTTTTACTTTTGCATCAGTATGTAGTTGAGTATCTTTACCGCCCTCAACAAAATACTTATCTTCATCTAAATTCATTGAAGATATCAATTCTCCCACAGTTTTCTTTGTGGTTTTTACTACTTTTGTATCTCCATCAATTTCTACAGTTACTGGCATTGCACGATTGATTGTAATTACAGCATTATCAGTTATATTACCTGTAGATACTGTATAATCATCTCCATTATCTAACTTTATACCAGCTTGCTTCAATATATTCTTTGGATTATCATAGACCGTATTGACTACCATTTTATTACCATCTGCTACAATTGTGACATTTTTATTTGCTGTTACAAATCCAGTTAATGTAGCCATTGCAAAACATAAAACCACTACTGTAGTTAGTTTACATTTTGTTAAATTGTGGCTTAATAGGTTTTTAAAATCCATTGAATTCCTCCTTTACGAAAAGATATTATACCAAGTATTTACACTTGTGTCAAATTTCTTCATAAATATGTAACATTTGTACTTGTAAAATTGTAAATTGTAATCTAGTAAAAAACCTTATAAATAAAGGATTTTTCTATGTGTTTACACCTAAAATATGATGTATTTCATGTAAATAAATAAGGCATTTAAATGCAAACGGCTCATAAAAATAAATACAGAAATTTTACTTATAATTAATCTATTTCACATATATATCATTTATCGTGTTTTTTGTATAATTATTAATTACATATATAATTTCATTCTATAAAAATTAATATTATTTATATAAAAACAAGATAAAAAAGCTTTTCTTTAAAGGAATTTTACTTCCACTTAAAGAAAAGCTTTTATTTTATAAATTAAATACTTCTATAGCATTTTTAGTTGTTTGATTTGCTACTTCTTCTAAAGAAATATTTCTAATCTCTGCTACTTTTTCTGCTATATATTTTACATATGCTGGTTCATTACGTCTGCCACGTTTAGGAACAGGTGCCAAATATGGGCAATCTGTTTCTAAAAGCAATCTTTCCAAAGGAATTTTTGCCACTATTTCTGGCAATTTTGCTGAATTTTTAAAAGTAAGTGGTCCATCAACACCTAAGAACCAACCCATTTTTAATAATTCTTTTGCCATTTCATAGCTACCAGAAAAACAATGTATTGAGCCTGTCAGCCCTTTTCCTTCTTTTTTCAAGATTGCCATAGTATCGCCATGAGCATCACGGTCATGTATGCTAACTGGCATATGCATTTGTCTTGCTACATCTAATTGACGAATAAATACTTCACGCTGAACTTCACGAGGAGCATTTTCATAATAATAATCTAAGCCAATTTCACCTAAAACTTTTACCTTTGGTAAAGTCATAAGTTCTGCCAAAGTATCATAATCTTTACTGCTTTGTATGCTCAAAGCTTCTTGTGGATGTACCCCAGCACCTGCAAAAACACCATCAAAATTATCTGCAATTTTAATAGCATTAAATGAAGACTCCATAGTATCACCCATAGTGATAATTCTTGTTGTACCTTCAGCTTTTGCTCTAGCTATTACTTCTTGTCTATCTTCTTCGTATTTTAAATCATCAAGATGTGCATGTGTATCTACTAACATTATTTCACCTTACTACCCACAGGCATTGTAGTTTCTACTATTTGAAGTTCATCACCTTTAGAAGCAGCTAAAAGCATACCATGGCTCATTACTCCACGAAGTTTTGCAGGTTTTAAATTAGCAACTAAAACTACATGTTTGCCAATTAAATCTTCTGGTTTATAGAATTTAGCAATACCAGATACTACTGTTCTTTCTTCATCGCCTAAAGAAACTTGTATTTTCATGAGTTTATCTGTTTTTGGCACAGGTTCGGCAGCTAAAATTTCTACTACACGTAAATCAATTTTACTAAAATCTTCTATGCCAATCATACCATCTTCATTTTCTTTAGCTTTTTCTGGAGCTTTTGGTTCTTCTTTTTTAGCTTTTTTATTTTCTTTTACTTCTTTTTTAGCTTCTGGTTTTTCTTCTTCGATTTCAATACGAGGGAAGAGCTGTTCTGGTTTATTAATTTGAATACCTACAGGAGTTTTGCCCCAACCTTCGATATCGCTGATGCGAATTTCATCAAAGTTTTGTGGTAAATTCAATTGAGCCCAAATACGACGAGCTGTAGTAGGAATGAATGGCTCAATCATTACACTGATTGCACGTAAGCTTTCTACTAAATCATAAAGTACACGATTTAATTCAGCTTTTCTAGCTTCATCTTTACCTAAAACCCATGGAGTAGTTTCATCAATATATTTATTTGTACGACTGATAAATGACCATACAAGTTTAATGCTATCGCTGAGTTTCATATTATCCATGTAGTTTTTATATTCAGCAATAGTTTTTGTAGCATCATCGATTAATGCTTGGTCTACTTCACGAATATCGCCAGGCTGTTCGATAATGCCTTTATTATATTTATTAATCATACTGAGTGTACGATGTAATAAGTTTCCAAGGTCATTTGCAAGGTCAGAGTTAATGCGAGAAATCAAAGCCTCACGAGAGAAGTTACCGTCTTGACCTAAATTGATTTCACGAAGTAAGAAATAACGGATAGCATCTGCACCAAATTCATCAATTAAGCCGATTGGATCGATTACATTTCCTTTAGATTTACTCATTTTATCGCCATCAACTACAAGCCAACCATGACCATATACTTTTTTAGGAAGTGGTAAATCAAGTGCCATCAAGATTATTGGCCAAATAATTGTATGGAAGCGAACAATTTCTTTACCTACAAGGTGAAGGTCTGCTGGCCAGAATTTGTTGAATTTTTCTGGGTCATCTAAGTATCCAATTGGTGTTAAATAGTTTGTAAGTGCATCAAACCATACATAAATTACATGTTTTTCATCAATTGGTACAGGAATACCCCAGTCAAAAGATGTACGAGAAATACATAAATCTTCTAAGCCTTGTTTAATGAAGTTAATCATTTCATTTCTGCGGGATACTGGCTGAATGAAATCTGGATTTGCTTCAATGTATTCAAGTAAGCGATCAGCATATTTAGAAATCTTGAAGAAATATGCTTCTTCTGCTACTTCTTTTACTTCACGACCGCAATCTGGGCATTTACCATCAACTAATTGACGTTCGAGCCAGAAGCTTTCGCAAGGTGTGCAATATAAGCCTTTATATGCACCTTTATAAATATCGCCTTTTTCATAAATGCGTTTGAAAACTTCTTGTACTACTTTTTCATGGCGTTTTTGTGTAGTACGAATGAAATCGTCATTGGAGATATTTAATCTTTTCCATAAATTTTGGAAGCCTGCAACTATTTTATCTACATATTCAATAGGTGTAACACCTTGTTCTTCGGCTTTCTGTTCAATTTTTTGACCGTGTTCATCAGAACCAGTTAAGAAAAATACATCAAAATCGGATAAACGTTTATAACGAGCAATACTATCTGCAATTGTTGTACAATAAGCATGACCGATATGAAGTTTTGCACTAGGATAATAAATTGGCGTAGTTATATAAAAAGATTGTTTAGCCAACAATAATTCCTCCTTTAAAAATTTGTATCTAATTTATTATACAACAAATACAAAAAAATCCATAATAAAAATATTAACCTACTAATAATCTATGGTATAATTAAAGAAAAAGTATAAAGGTGGCGATACTATGAATACTATGAAATCGAAGCATTTATTAATTTTACTATTATCTTTATTTGTATTTTGTTTTAGTAGCACAGTTTTTGCTAATAAAGCACAAGATGAAGCCATTGATTACCTCAAACAAGCTGTAGAAAATACTGCTAATGCTAAAAATTTGACTTATAAAATCAATTTATCTATGACAAGTCCACTTGCTGATGGTGATATCATTGTCGATGGTAAATACTCTGAATTGATGAATACATCTGGTAATATGAATATTTCTTTTAATAGCTGGATAGATACTATTAAATTTGAAGCTACAACTCAATTTTATACTGAGATTGCTGATAATAATTTAAATCAATATTTAAAGATGAAAACAACTCCTCTCATCAATGATATAAATCCTGACCAATGGTATATATCTAGTACAACACTTGCTGATAATGCCAATGAATTATTCTCCCAAAAAAAACAATTTAATTTAGATAAATTCACTCAAAATATCACTAATATATTTATGTATGATGTGAATAAAAATACTGCTAAAATCTATGTAACTTATACTAGACCAATTTTAGATGAAGGCATGAAGGCAGAATTAAAAACGCTTTATGCTAAAGATGATAAACAAAAGCAAAATTTAGAAAAACTAGATAATCTACTAGCAAAAAATCCTCAATTAGTAGAAAGTCTTGCTAAACCTAGAAAGATTTCTTATGAATTGACCATTGATAAAAAATCTCAATCCATAACTAATTTAAAAACAGATTTCTCCAATAATATTCAAGAATTTGGTAATGAAGTTTTAGATAGTATTCCTGATGAAGAATTTTCTGATGTGAATGGCTATGTATTGCGTAATACATTTAAAAATTATCTAAATCTCAGCAAATTCAATTTAAATATTAGAATTTCTCATCTAAACAACACTACAGTCGATGAAATTCCTCAAGAAGTAAAAACTTCTGCGCTTCCACTTCCTGAAACAGATTTACCTCAACCAACACAAACAACTCTATTATCTAAGCTTTAATAAAAAAACTCTGTTATATCCAAAATATCAATTTAGATATAGCAGAGTTTTTATTTTATATCAAATACATAAAATATCAATCATCTTTTAACAATGCTTGATAAATATCTCGTCTACTCATATTTAAAGCTTTTGCAGCCATACGCATGGCTTCTTTTTTATTTATGCCCTTTTCCATTAAATCCTGCACATATTTCACAGGAGAGATATCTTCTTTTGTATCTTCTTGTTCATTTAACATTTCTTCAGTAATTCCAGATACAATAACTACAAATTCACCACGAGGTTCATTTTCATGGAAATAATTTACTAATTCTTCTAAAGTGCCACGATTAAATTCTTCAAATTTTTTCGTAAGCTCTCTACAAGTTGAAGCCTGTCTATCTTTGCCTAAAATATTCATTAATTCTTTCAACATATCTTTTAGATGATATGGTGTTTCATAAAAAATCAATGTTTCTTCTCTAAATTTTATAGACTCTAATAATTCTTTGCGTTTTTTACTTGTCTTGGGCAAAAATCCTATGAAAGTGAATTTTCTTGTATCTATACCAGAGCAAATAAGTGCCGATAGAGCTGCATTTGCTCCAGGAATAGGCGTTACTTTTATACCTTCCTGTATCGCTAGTTGTGCTAAATGCGTACCAGGGTCAGCAATTCCTGGAAGACCTGCATCACTTACTACAGCGACATTTAACCCTTCTTGAAGTTTTGTTATAAGCTGTGGCCCTTTTTCAAATTTATTATGTTCATGATAGCTTGTAAGCGCTGTATGAATATCATAATGTGATAATAATTTTCGTGTATTTCTTGTATCTTCAGCTGCAATTAAATCTACTTCATTTAAAATCCTAACTCCACGATAAGTCATATCTTCTAAATTTCCAATAGGAGTAGCTACTAAATATAAACAGCCATTTTTATTTTCTACCATATATATTCACCTCGCCTCTTACAATCTATCTGGATAATAATATTCCATTAATTTTCTTGTATAATCACCATTATCTTCATGGACAATAAGCGCTGGCTCTACACTCAATCCACCTGGAGCGCCTTCTTTGACACCCTCAATCAAGACTATATTCGGTGCTTTATCTCGTTTTGGTTGTACTAATTGCAGTCTTTTCGCTTCAATATTATATTTGTGAAAAGCTACCATGATCTCACCTAGTCGCTCTGGCAAATGCACCATGGCAAAACGACCTTTTCGCTTCAATACAAAACTACCTGCACGCACTACATCATCAAGTGTAGCTGTTATTTCATGTCTAGCTCTTGCCACTCCATCTAAAATATTTAAATGACCTTGATTTATTTGACGATAAGGTGGATTGGATACAACAAAGTCCATAGATTGAGGTTTATAATATTCTTTTATCTTGCATAAATCGCCTTCTTGAACGCAAATCTTGTCTTGAAGCTTATTCATGACCATATTGCGTTTGGCAATTTCACAAGTTACAGGATTTATCTCCAAAGCGTCCATTTTCATTGCTCTATTGGATAATAATAAGGGGATAACACCTGTTCCTGTGCCTAAATCTAATCCTTTAGCATTTTTACGTACAGTTACAAAATGTGCTAATAATACAGCATCAATGGAAAAACAAAATTCTTTATTATTTTGAATTATTTTCAATCCGCCAGCTAATAAATCATCTATACGTTCATTTTCTTTTAAATTTAAATTCCAATCAGATATCATCGTCATCTTTTTCTACAACATCTTCCCATGAAGCCACAATAGTTTTTTTAGAGTCTAATAATACAGTTACAGTGCGTTTTTGCATATTGATAGAAATAGCTTTTCCTTCGCCTTCCATAGATACTACACGACTACCTTGTTTTGGCGGAGCAATAATACTATTTTGTTTGCAACAACCTTGGTATAAATCATTTTCATATTTTAAGCAACACATCAAACGACCGCAAATACCAGATATTTTTGTTGGATTTAAAGATAAACTTTGGTCTTTTGCCATACGAATGGATACTGGCTCAAAATCACCTAAGAAAGTAGCACAGCAAAGTGGTCTACCACAGCAACCTATTCCGCCTAATAATTTTGCTTCATCGCGTACACCAATTTGACGAAGCTCAATACGAGTATGGAATACTGCTGCTAAATCTTTTACTAATTCTCTAAAGTCAATTCTACCTTCAGCAGTGAAGTAAAAAATTATCTTATTCACATCAAGAGTATATTCTACGCTGATGAGTTTCATTGGCAATTCACGCAAGCGAATTTTTTCTTCACAAATAGCATAAGCTTCTTTTTCCTTCTCGCTGTTTTCTGCCAATTTATCAATATCTTCTTGTGTTGCTTTTCTTTGTACATCTTTTAACGGCTGTACAACTTCTGAATCTGGTACATCACGTGGCCCTATAACAACTGTTCCAAATTCAACACCACGAGCAGTTTTTACTACTACGCCATCACCTTGGGCTAATTCCAATCCACCTAACCCAAAATAATATATTTTACAAGCTTTTTTAAATCTTACACCTACAACGGTCTGCACAAAGTGCCCTCCTGTCTATTTCTCGTTTATTTATTTTGCCAATCTAAAATAAATTTCTGCAAGATGAGTTTTATATCTGCATTAGAATTTAACCGTTTTAAAATCTCTTCTACTAAGGTCAATTTAGTTAATAGATTAACTTCATCATACTTGTTTTGTATATTCAATAAATCATCTTTTATATCCTGATTATAAATAATATCACTATCTTTATTAACCTTCATCAGTAATAAGTCTCTCAATAGCATTTGTAAATGACTCATTATATCATTTATCTTATTTCGCTCAAAACTTGATAATTCATCAATAAATGACCATATATCTTTTATGGAAAAATTGTCTTGAAGACAAGATAATGCCTTTTGTCTTAAGGCTAGAGCGTCATCATCAATAAATTGCATAGCTTTTAATATACTGCCACCAGACAATCTAGCAATGATTTTAGCTTTATCTTCTTCAATCTGTATTTTTTGTTGTAAAACCTTCGCCACATCTAGATAAGAAAGAGGCGCAAAATATATCTTCATACAACGCGATAATATAGTAGGCAGTATCATATCTTTATTAGAAGTGATTAAAATAAAAAACACTTCGCCTATTGGCTCTTCTAGAGTCTTAAGCAAACTGTTTCCTGCTGTATCATTTAAATATTGAGCATCATTTATAATCACCACTTGTTTATCTGACAGATATGGCGATAAAGCTATTTTTGCTTGTATTTGACGAATTTGCTCAATCTTAATCAATTTTCTTGTTTTACCTTCTGGCTCCAAATAATAAAAATCAGGGTGATTTTGTTCATCAAACATCTTGCAAGAATTACAATAACCACAAGCCATATTGCCTTGTTGCGAATTACAGCAAAGTAGCGATTTAGCTAACATCTTAGCCGTCAATAATTTACCAATACCATCAATTCCTGAAAATAATAAGGCATGAGGCAATTTATTTTCTTGCAATAATAATTGTAAATCCGCTTTTATTTGCTCATGCCCATAAATATTTTGCCAACTAATCATCTTAATTTATGTAGATAAACTTATCTAAAAGTTCATCTATTTGTTTATGATATTGTGTCAAAGATACTGTATCTTCATTTTCAATACATTGATTGATATTTAATAATAAATCATCTACTTTATTTGCATAATCGTATAAATTATATTGTGGTAATTCTTCTTTAGCAGAACTCATCACTACAATATAAAATTGTTTTACAGCCATAGTTACAAAATCTTTAATGAGTGTTTGATATACTTGCATCTGTTCATTATTAGGATTTTGCAATAATAATTTATATTCATCATCTACTTTTACGCGTTGCATCTGTATCATGGAATAGAAATCATCTTTCAATATGCTATTCTTTTCTTGACTCATACTGAACATCCTTTACTCTTACATATATTTAGATAGCAAAATTTTCATTAATAAAAAAGTTTTAGCCATAATTTATTTTTTATGACTAAAACTTAGTATATCATAAAGCTATTTAATTATAAAGTTTATAGACTTTTATCTACTATTTTTATTTAATCAGACCTTGAATTTTTTGCCAAACATCTTCATGAATTTCTTCTATAGTTCTTAACTGATTATCCTTTGCACATTCTACGATATCCCAATCATAGCGATTTGCCATTTCCTGATAAACCTCATGGCATTTTTCTAAATAATTTTTATCCTGCTCATGAATATCTTTTTTGCGATTATCTTTTTTAGCTCTATTATCAATCAATTTATTGCTGATATCTGGTGGCATATTCAAGAAAATAACTTTATTTGGCACAGGAAGCCCCATTTTCGTAAATTCTGTATCCCAAAGCCATGATAAAAATTCATCACGCATTTTGCTATCTTCTATTTTTACAGCTTGATGAACCATATTAGAAGTAGTATATCTATCTGCTAAAATAATAGTGCCTTCTTCATAATCTTTTTTCCATTTCATACGATATGAAGCATATCTATCCACAGCAAATAATACAGAAGCAGCATAGGCATTTACATCATCTACATGACCGCCAAACTCACCTTGCAAATACATTTTTACCGGCGTACATGCTGGACTTTCATAATCTGGATACTCTACTTTTTTTACCTTATAACCTGCTTGATTTAATCTATCATATAAAAGCTTAGTCTGTGTAGCTTTACCACAACCATCACCAGCTTCAATGATTATGAGCTTTCCTTTCACCATTATTCCTCCACTATATTAATATTTTCTAAATTCATATCTTCTGGGCCTATTATATTGCCCCCGTTTTGTTTTTGCAACAATACATAATCAATAATTTCTTGACTTATTTCTTCCCCTGGATAAATTACAGGTATTCCCGGTGGATAAAATGTAATCAATTCCCCTGCTATTTTACCTACACTTTGCGCAAATTTTACTTTTTTCGTCTTAGCAAACATCGCTTGTCTTGGTGATAAAACATAACGAGGAATGCTTGGCAAATTAATCTGTACTAAAGGATTTGTTTCTTTATCCTGAAAAGATTTTGCTAATTCTTGCAAAGCATTTAATAAATACTCACATTCTTTCTCACTATCAGCGTAAGAAATAATAAACAATAAATTATACATATCAGATAATTCACATTGAATTTTATATTTATGTCGCAAAATCTGTTCTGCCTGAGCTCCACTTATCCCCAATTTACGCACACAAACAGTTATTTTTGTTACATCTAAATCATATTTGCCTTCACTGTTCATATATTCACGACCAAAACAGCTTAGATTTGGAATTTTATTGATTTGCTCACGTAAATCTTCCGCTAATTGTACAGCCCTACCGACTAAATCTTTACCTTCCATTGCCATCTGTCTGCGTGCTATATCAAGTGAAGCTAATAATAAATAATTAGGGCTTGTCGATTGCACTAAACTGCACATTTTATTAAAACGCTCTACATCTACACGTTGTTTTTTCATATGCAATAAAGAAGTTTGTGTCATTGAACCAACTATTTTATGCGTACTTTGTGCAACAATATCTGCTCCTGCTGATAATGCCTGTATTGGCAATTTATCACAAAAGGCTAAATGTGGCCCATGTGCTTCATCAACTAATAATAACATATTATTTTCATGCACTAAATTAGCTATACTTTGTATATCCCCTGCTACTCCATAATATGTAGGATAAACCATTACTACAGCTTTAGCATCTTTATTTTCACGTATTACTTTTTCTAATTCAGTTTTTGTAATGCTCATAGCAATACCTAAATTTTCATCTATTTCTGGCTGAATAAATACAGGTGTTGCCCCAGCCAACACTAAACCGCCAAGTACAGAACGATGTGCATTTCTAGGTATTATTATCTTATCTCCAGGATTTACAGCTGTTAAAATCATCGCATGAATAGCACCTGTTGTTCCATTGATAAAAAATCTAGTTTCATCTGCACCATATAAATCACTTGCCAAATCTTGTGCCTGTTTTATACAAGTAGAAGCTCCATGTATATCATCTAATTCTTCCATCAAAGATACTTCCATCTTAAGACCTGTATCTGTTATCATTTCATGAAGTTCATTTGCAGCACCTTTGCCTTGTTTATGTCCTGGTGTATGAAAAGCCATTGCTTTATCTTCAATATATTTTTTCATTGCTGTATACAAAGGTGTATTATTTTGCTCCATCAAAAAACCTCCTTTTAAAACTAAATCTAGTATATCATAAAAAAAATTCCTATATAAAAATATAGGAATTTTAATCTCAATATTAAATAAATTAATTTTAACTATTTTACTTTATTTATTTCTTTTATTTGCCACTATCATTCTAACGACAGTTACAACTACAAATACCCCTACTAAACCTAACATTATTTCCATAAAAGAACTATATCCTTCTTGGCTTTCAGGAGACATTGTAAAAAATATACCACATAAAACTAAAACAATCACTAATAAATTGGCAATAGATGCTTTATTTATGGTATTTCCTCCTCTCAAAAATACTATTCTAATGCCACTGTTTTTGGTAAAGAAAAGCCATTAAAAGTTGTAGCTGATACTTTACTATAAGCCCCAGCATTTAAGGCTATTAATAAATCGCCCTCATCTAATTTAGGGCAATACATTTCTTTTTTTACTATATCCAACGAATCACAGCTTGGACCTGCTATAGTGGCTTTTTCATAAGTATTATCTTCATCTTTCAATGATATTATATCATAATCCCAATGGTCAAATAAAATTCCCGAAAAAGAACCATATATACCATCATCTATATAATACCATTGTTTTTCATCACGCATTTGTTTACCAATTATAGAAGTAATCACATTTACTGCACTACCGCAAATATATCGACCAGGTTCAGCCCAAACTTCTACATCTTCAAAATCAGCTAAACAATCATTTATACTTTTCATGATTTTTTCTGCATCAACATCTTTGTCTAAACATGCTACAGGTAAACCGCCACCGATATCCATATATTTTATATCTAATCCACTAGCTTTTAATCTATCTATTAAACCTCGTGCTAATGAAAATGCCTTTTCATATGATTTTGTAGATAAAACCTGACTACCTACATGAAAACATATCCCATTTGCTTTTAAACCATTAGCTTTTGCATAATTTAATAAATCTAAAATTTTAGTTTCATCTGCACCAAATTTTATATTTAAATTCACAATAGCATCAGATTGTTTAATCTTCACACGAGCTAAAACTTCTGCATCTGGTACATATTTTTTTATTTTATCAATTTCATTTTCACTGTCAAAAGTAAATCGCTTTATACCTACCTTACTAGCTTCAATCAGCCCTTCTATCGTCTTTACAGGATTAGCATAAATCATTTTCTCCCCTGATACACCCATTTTAGACAATAGCCTTATCTCTCCGGCTGAAGCGACATCAAAATTAGAGCCTAATTTTATCAGCTTTTCCAAAATACATTTCGCTGAATTAGCTTTGATTGCATAAAAAACCTTCAACCTCGGTATATGTTTGCACAATAAATTATAATTTTCCTCAATATGCTCTAAAGAAATCACCTCTAATGGTGTAGCATATTTTTGTGCTAACATTGTAGCTTCTTCTTTTGTCAGTTTAAAACTTTTCATAACACTCCCCTTATTCTTCGCACAGTATCTTTGATGTGCATTAACAAATGATGTTTATAAAACGCATTTTATAAACTTACAACATTATACTACTTTTTAACTAAAATTGTTATAAAATTTTATTATTTTTATGTAAAAAATACAAAAAAGACGATTGCCATAGACAATCGTCTTTTTCTATAAAAATATTTACTGTTTATTAAAGAACAGATTTAACAGTATTTACTACATTTTCAGTAGTGAAGCCGAATTTTTTGAATAAGATACCAGCAGGAGCAGAAGCACCGAAACCATGCATAGTTACTACAGCACCATCTAAACCTACATATTTACCCCAACCAAAATCAGTACCAGCTTCTACAGCTACACGAGCACGAATAGCTTTTGGAAGAACTGCTTCTTTGTATTCAGCGGATTGTTGTTCAAATAAGTCTACGCAAGGCATACTTACTACGCGAACATCAATATCTTCTTTTGCTAATTCTGCTTTAGCATCTAAAGCTAAAGATACTTCAGAACCAGTTGCGATAATGATTGCATCTGGAGTTTCTTTAGTGGAATCAGCGATTACATAACCACCTTTTAATGCTTCTTTGGAGCTACCAGGAAGCTGTGGTAAGTTCTGACGAGTTAATACAAGACCTGTTGGAGTAGTTTTGCTTGTTACAGCTAAATACCAACCAGCAGCTGTTTCTGTAGCATCAGCTGGACGGAATAAGTTGAAGTTTGGTAAAGAACGAAGCATAGCATATTGTTCAATAGGTTCATGTGTAGGACCATCTTCACCAACACCGATACTATCATGAGTAAATACCATTGTTACAGGTAAGTTCATCAAGGAAGCTAAACGAAGCATTGGTTTTGTATAATCGCTAAATACGAAGAATGTAGCACCATAAGAGATTAAGCCACCATGTAATTGAATACCATTTACGATAGCTGCCATAGCGAATTCACGAACACCAAAGTGTAAGTTTCTGCCAAGATAATCATCTTTGCTGAAATCACCAGCATCATTCATATGAGTTTTGTTAGAAGGTGCAAGGTCAGCACTACCACCGAAGAGATTTGGTAATCTATCTTTTAAGCGGTTAATCATTGTACCAGAAAGAGCACGAGTTGCTACTGCTTTATCTTCATAAGCCCAGAATTCTTCATCTTCAAGAAGACCTTTAGCATCAACTTCACCGAAGTATTTATCCCAAAGAGCTTTTAATTCAGGGTATTTTGCACAGTAATCAGCAAAAAGTGTATTCCAAGCTTCTTCAGCTTTAGCACCATTTTCAGCTAATTTATTGTAGTTATCATAAACTTCTTGTGGAACATAGAAAGCTTCTTCACTTTCCCAGCCTAAGAATTCTCTCATAGCTTTTACATTGTCTACACCAAGAGGTTCACCATGAGCGGAAGCTTTACCTTGTTTTGCAGGGCAACCATAGCCGATTTGAGTTCTAACAGTGATGAAAGAAGGACGAGTTTTATCAGCTTTTGCTTCTTCAATAGCTTTGCCGATAGCTTCTAAATCGTTACCATCTTCAACAGTGATAGTTTGGAAACCAAATGCTTCCATACGTTTTTGTACATTTTCAGTGAAAGCAATATCTGTGCTACCTTCAATGGAGATTTTGTTGCTATCATAAATAACGATTAATTTGCTAAGACCTAATGTACCAGCTAAAGAAAATGCTTCAGAAGAAATACCTTCCATCATGCAGCCATCTCCACCTAATACATAAGTGTAGTGGTCTACAACAGGGAATTCTGGTTTATTGAAAGTTGCAGCTAAATGAGCTTCAGCCATAGCCATACCAACAGCCATACCCATACCAGCACCAAGTGGACCAGTAGTAGCTTCAACACCAACAGTATGACCATATTCTGGATGACCTGGAGTTAAAGAACCATCTTGACGGAAATTTTTAAGATCTTCTACAGTTAAGCCATAACCAAATAAATGTAAAAGAGCATAAAGCATAGAAGAACCATGTCCACCAGATAAAATGAAACGGTCACGATTAACCCATTTAGGATTTTTAGGATTATGGTTCATATGTTTGCCCCAAAGTTCATAAGCAACTGGTGCACAGCCAAGTGGAAGACCTGGATGTCCAGAATTTGCTTTCTGTACTTCATCTGCTGCTAATACACGAATGGCATTAACTGATAAATTATTAATGTCTGTCATTTTTTACTACCCCTTTTTTAATTTTAGGATTTATATATATTTTTATATATTTTTAAATATTTTATATAAACTTATATACTTCCTAATGTTGTATTACAACTTTCTTTAACAAAAATACAACTTATCTAATCAAACAAATTTTATTATAATGGATATTTCATTTTTTTTCAACAAATAGATTTATAAAGTATCAATAAATCTTTATTTTTTCTTTTTTTATAATTAATTTGAACTGCACCCCAAAAGTTGGACACAAAACAACTTTTGGAGGTGCAGTTTTTTTATGACTAAATACTCAAATGAATTTAAA
>NZ_CFQVBI010000013.1:0-22966 GCF_986095205.1 Megamonas sp.
TTGCTTATGCTTACAACAAAAGTTGTATCGAACAAGAAGCCCCCACTTCTAAGCGATAGCGAAAGTGGTGGGAGTACATCACTTTTAGAATATACAGTAACATGTAGTACAGTTGCAGCTGGTTGGTCTGGTTATGTAGTGGGCTTGTTGACATCAGGCGGATTAAATTTATCTATAGATTTTTTAAAAGTTCCAGCAGAAGGTGGAATAATAAATCTTCCTGCAGTTTTTATTACTATGTTTTTATGTATTTTATTGGTTAGAGGTACAAAAGAAAGTATTTTTATAAATCGCATTTTGGTTTTTGTAAAAATAGCAGTTATTTTTATTTTCTTATGTTTAGCTATTCCTAATATTGATGTTAGAAATTGGGATCCTTTTTTACCTTTTGGTTATCAAGGTATTGCCTCTGGTGCAGCAATTGTATTTTTTGCCTATATTGGTTTTGATGCTGTAGCAACATCAGCAGAAGAAGCAAAAAATCCTTCTCGAGATGTGCCTATCGGTATCTTAGGTTCACTTGCAGTTTGTACTTTATTATATTTTATTGTGGCAATGGTATTGACTGGAATAGTGCCTTATACTCAATTAAATAATGCAGAACCTGTAGCTTATGCTCTTCGTGTCATTGGTTATCCTTTTGGTTCAGCTATTGTTGCAGTGGGGGCTATTTGTGGTATTACTACAGTATTACTTGTTTTATTATATGGTCAAGCACGTGTATTTTTTGCTTTGTCTCGTGATGGTATGATTCCAAAGGGAATTTGTAGAGTGCATAAGAAATATCATACACCATATTTAGTAACTATTGGTGGTTGTATTTTAGTTTCTTTGATTGCTGGATTTGTACCGATTAATGTAATTGCAGAAATGGCAAATATAGGTACTTTATCAGCATTTTTTATAGCTGGATTTGGGGTATTGTATTTGCGTATTACACGTCCTGAGATAAAAAGAGGTTTTAAATGTCCAGCAATTTACATTGTTGGGCCAATGGCTATGCTTAGTTGTGGTTATTTGATGTATAATTTGCCAGCACTTACATGGATTAGATTTATTGTTTGGTGTATTGTAGGCATTATTATTTATTTTGTATATAGTTATAAACATTCTTTGTTAAATAAATAGAAGATTATCCATAAGAGATTAAAGAATTTACACTTTAATCTCTTATTTTTTTATAAAGTGTAATAAAAATTTTACAGCTGTAATAATATTATTACAGTTTTTGTAACAAAAATATTACAAAAATAATAGCGATAATAAAAAATACTTATTTATCAATATAAAATTTTTATATTTAATTTTGGCACGCGATTTGCATTATATATAAAGTGTAAAACATAAATGATGATACATATTTTTATAATAAATTTTTTTCGACCTAAAGGAGGGTTTATATTATGATTATTAGTGTTATTAAAGAGATTAAAAACAATGAAAACCGTGTTGGCTTAACACCTGCGGGAAGTGAAGCTTTAATACGTGCAGGACACACTGTATTAGTAGAAAAATCTGCTGGTGTTGGCAGTGGTTTCCCAGATGAAGCTTATGTTGCTACTGGTGCTGAAATTGTTGAAAATACAAAAGAACTCTTTGATAGAGCTGATATGATTATTAAAGTAAAAGAACCATTACCTGCTGAATATGATTTATTCCATGAAGGTCAAATTCTATATACTTATTTACATCTAGCTCCAGAACCTGAACTTACAGCTGCTTTATTACGTCATAAAGTTGTTGGTATCGCATATGAAACAGTTAGAGGTAGAGATGGCCGTAGCTTACCACTTCTTTCCCCAATGAGTGAAATTGCTGGTCGTATGTCCGTTCAATTAGGTGCTCAGTTCCTTGAAAGTCAATATGGTGGACGCGGAGTATTATTAGGTGGCGTTAGTGGTGTTTGCCCAGGTCAAGTAGTAATCGTTGGTGGCGGTATCGTTGGTACAAATGCTGCAAAAATGGCAGTTGGTTTAGGTGCTAGAGTTACTATTATTGACCTTTCTATTGACAGACTTCGTTATCTTGATGATATTTTCCATGGCCGTGTAGTTACAGAAATGTCTAATAGTTATAATATTGCTAAATGGGTAGCAAGAGCTGACTTATTGATTAGTTCTGTACTTATTCCAGGTGCAAAAACTCCTATCTTAGTAACTGAAGATATGATTAAAACAATGAAACCTGGTTCAGTTGTTGTCGATGTTGCAATTGACCAAGGTGGCGCAGTTGAAACTTGCGATCATTGCACAACTCATGACAATCCAACATTTGTTAAACATGGTGTAACTCACTACTCCGTAGCAAATATCCCAGGTGCAGTATCCAGAACTTCTACTTTGGCATTGACAAACGCTACTTTGCCTTATGCTTTAGCAATTGCTAATAAAGGATATAAACAAGCTTGCCTTGACGATCCTGGTTTAATGCAAGGTATTAATACTATAGATGGTAAAGTAACATTTAAAGGCGTAGCAGAAGGTTTGAATTTACCTTATTATGATATTCACGAAATCTTAAAATAAAAAGCTAAGGCCTGGTTTTACCAGGCCTTTATTTTTGAAAAAATGAGAAAGTAAGTGATGTTTTCGTGTTGTAGAAAAAAGGAGTGTTTTTTATGGATTTGTTCCGTAAGAAAGATATAGGTGCCTTGCGTTCAATGGCACAAAATTCAGGTCTTACAAGAAATTTAAGTGCGTTTGATTTAGTTTTTTTGGGTATCGGTAGTGTTATTGGTACAGGAATTTTCGTATTAACTGGTGTAGGGGCAGCTTTATATGCAGGTCCTGGTATATCTTTATCTTTCGTACTGGCTTCTATCGCTTGTGCGTTTGCAGGTCTTGCTTATGCTGAATATGCATCAATGGTTCCAGTAGCAGGTAGTGCATATGCTTATACATATGCATCATTAGGTGAATTTCTAGCATTTATTGTAGGTTGGAATTTGATTTTGGAATACACTGTTACTTGTAGTACTGTTGCTGCTGGTTGGTCAGGCTACGTAGTAGGGCTTTTAGCTTCTGGCGGTATTGATTTACCAGTTGCTTTTACGAAAGTTCCTGAAGAAGGCGGTATTATTAATGTACCTGCTATTTTAATTACTATGTTCTTATGTATATTGTTAGTACGTGGAACAAAAGAAACTGTTATGATTAACCGTATTTTAGTATTTGTAAAATTAGCAGTTATCGTTATCTTCTTCGTATTGGCAGTTCCTAATGTTGACCCAACTAACTGGGATCCATTCTTACCATATGGTACACAAGGTATTTCAGCTGGTGCTGCGATTGTATTCTTTGCTTATATCGGTTTTGATGCTGTTGCAACTTCAGCAGAAGAAGCAAAAAATCCTTCACGTGATTTACCTATAGGTATCTTAGGTTCCTTAGGTGTTTGCGCTGTATTATACTTCTTCGTAGCTCTTGTATTAACAGGTGTAGTACCTTATACAGACTTGAATAATGCTGAACCTGTAGCATATGCTCTTCGTGTTATCGGCTATCCAATTGGTTCTGCTATTGTTGCCGTAGGTGCTATCTGTGGTATTACTACAGTATTACTCGTTTTATTATATGGTCAAGCACGTATTTTCTTTGCTTTATCTCGTGATGGTATGATTCCAGCAGGTATTTGCAAAATTCACAAATTATATAGAACTCCTTATTTAGTAACAATCGGTGGTTGTATTTTAGTATCTATTATAGCTGGTTTTGCTCCTATTCATTTAATCGCTGAAATGGCAAATATTGGTACATTATCTGCGTTCTTCATCGCTGGTTTTGGTGTTCTTTATTTAAGAATAAAACGCCCAGATATCAAACGTGGATTTAAATGTCCTGCTATTTACTTTGTAGCTCCAATGGCTATGATTTGCTGTGGTTATTTGATGTACAATTTACCAATTCATACATGGATTCGTTTCGTAGTATGGTGTGGTATTGGTCTTGTTGTATACTTTGGCTATAGCTATAAACATTCTAAATTAGAATCAGGAAAATAATTTAATATAAAAAAGGTCTTACTTTATGTAAGACCTTTTTTATTAATTATTTTTATCAAAGCTTAAATTATGTTCTTTCATTTTACGAATAACGCTGGTATGAGATAGACCGAGTGCTGCACCTAATTTACGTGAAGAGGAAAATTTTTTCATTGCTTGTTGAAGAATATTTTTTTCTGTACGGCGAAGGGCTTCTTCTAAATTTAGTGTAGAATATTCATTTAAATCATGTGTGCAACTAGTATTTTGCATTTGGTTAAATAAGATAATGTCTTCAGCAGTTATTTGTGAACCTTGAGCAACATTTATAGCACGTTCAATGATATTACTTAATTCGCGGACATTTCCTGGATAATCATAATTGGTAAGCTTTTCAAAAGCTTCTTGAGAAATAGATTTTATACTTGTATTAATATTATTTACTGTGGATTGGAAAAGGTAATTTGCCAGTAAGCGAATATCTTCTTTGCGTTCTCTAAGTGGCGGTAGATATAGTGGTATTACATTTAAGCGATAATATAAATCTTGGCGGAATAATCCATCTTTGACCATTTGTTCGAGATTGCAATTTGTAGCGGAAATAATGCGCACATTTATAGGAATTTCGCGGTTACCGCCAATACGACGAACTCTATGTTCTTGAAGTACACGCAATAATTTTGCTTGGAGAGTGGAGGAGATATCGCCTATTTCATCAAGAAATAAAGTGCCACCACTAGCTAATTCGAAAAGACCTAATTTACCACCTTTATTAGCTCCAGTGAATGTACCTTCTTCATAACCAAATAATTCACTTTCAAGTAGAGTATCAGGTATAGCTGTGCAGTTGATAGCGAGAAAGATATTATCGCGACGAGGTGAAGCGTTATGAATTGCTCTAGCAAATAATTCTTTCCCTGAGCCAGTTTCCCCACGTATGAGAATAGTAGAATTACTGCTAGCATAATGTTGAGCTGACAAAATTAATTTTTCCATAATATCACTTTGGTGAATAATATCTTTAAAACTAATAGAAGGCTGTCCTGTGATTTTTTGATATATTTGACGAACAGTTTCCATATCACGAATGACAGCAACACCACCAGATAAATTATTATTTTCATCTAATAGTGGTTGACTGCTAACCATATAATGATTGTCATATTCTTCAGCATAAACTTCATGATGAAGATATTTTTTACCTGTTTGCAATGTCTTTAATAATAATTTACAAAATGGTAAAGCTCGGGAAATGTTTTGCCCTAAAATATCATCATTAGGAATTTTTAGAATTTTTACAGCAATTTTGTTGATATAGATGATATCTCCGTTTTTATCAGTGATAATAATACCTTCATTAATGGTATTGAAGACAATATCCATTTGTTGATATTTTTCATTATGAGGCATTAGCATAATGGATTTTATTTGAACAATACCAGATAATTTATGAAGCTCAGATAAGATTTTTTGCTCACCTTTATAAGATAAAGCTTCTGTTTCTAAATATGTAGTATTTTTAATAACTTCCATAGAGATAATATTTACATTATATTTGAGTAAAATTTTTGATATATCATAGACTAATCCATGGCGGTCTTTATTTTCAATACATATTTTCATAGATTATAAAGCACCTCTTGAGAAATGTTTAATTTAAATATGCTAAGAAATTTTATTTATTAAAACTTCTTAGCATATTGTAGGAGATTAACAAAATTAGTCTTCAATACCTTTGCGACCTTGGAGTCCTTGTTGATAATAGTGTTTTACTTCTTGCATATCAGTGACTAAATCAGCACGTTCACATAGCCATTGAGGAGCATATCGACCAGTACAAACTATTTCAATATCTGAAGGTATTTGATTTAAAACAAATTCTAAAGTTTCTTTAGTGATTAAGTCATAATACATAGCGACATTGATTTCATCAAGAATAATTAAATCGTAGTGAGTATTATTTATTTCTTCAAGTAAATTTTTTAAACTGTCATTAACTAATTTTACATAATCTTTAGGTGGTTTACCTTCGGGATAAACTTGGAGCATATCTCCCCATTTTTTGATTTCTTCATCAGTCAACATACCTTCTTTAGCGATAAAATAAGGTTTGCCACTAGTTGTCAATTTCAATTGTGGGGTGAATTTTTGTAAAATAGCTTGTTCACTATAAGCTAAAGTTTTCATAAATTGGCAAAAATAAACTTTTTTATCAGCACCTAAACTGCGAATAGCAAGACCTATGGCTGCTGTAGTTTTACCCTTGCCATTGCCTGTATAAACTTGAAGCATATAATCATTTCCTTTTAGTTTGATTAAAATTCATCTTATGGAATTTATTTTTACTTAACGATTATCTACTTTATCTAAGCTATATAAATCATGATTTACAAAACGAGTTTGAGCTAATTGTTCATATTTTGTATCAGGGCGACCATAATTTGTATATGGGTCAATGGAGATACCGCCACGAGGTAAGAATTTTCCCCATACTTCAATATATTTAGGGTTCATGAGTTTAATTAAATCTTTCATGATGATATTTACTACATCTTCATGAAAATCGCCATTATTTCTGAAGCTGAATAAATATAATTTTAAGGATTTACTTTCCACCATTTTTTCATCAGGAATATAAGAGATATAAATTGTACCAAAGTCTGGTTGACCTGTGATAGGGCAAAGTGTAGTGAACTCAGGGCAATTAAATTTTACCCAGTAATCATGGTCAGGGTGTTTATTATCAAATGTTTCTAATACATCTGGACGATAATTAAATTCGTATTTTACATTTTTTTGACCTAAAAGCGTAATGTCTTTAGTTTCTTCACTAGTGCGCATCTATATACCTTCCTTTTAAATAATTAATCATTGCACGTATAAAAATAAAGTGATTAATAAATATTATATCATATTTATGAAATGATGTAGAAATATGGTTAAGTATTAAAACTTATAAGCTTGATTTACAAATTAGCAATAAAATAGAATATTATTACTTGACTAAAATACTTTTGTAGCAGTAAAATTGACATATTATCATAGATATTTTAAAATAATATCATATTTTTTACAAAATGTTTATTTAAAATATAATATTGTAAGATGGTAAAAGTATTATTAAATGATAAGTTCAATAAGGAGAACTTATATTTTTATTTTTAGGAGGCTTATTCGATGGAAAATCGTATTTACAATTTTAATCCAGGTCCTGCTATGCAACCTTTAGAAGTATTACAAGAAGCTCAAGCTGAATTTTTAAATTTTGCTAAAAGTGGAATGTCAATTATAGAAATCAGTCATCGTTCTAAACAATATGAACAAGTACATAATCAAGCAAAAGCAGATATAAAAGAGCTTATGGGTCTTGGTGATGATTATGAAGTATTATTCTGCCAAGGTGGAGCAAGTATGCAGTTTACTATGATTCCACAGAATTTTGCTGTTGATGGCAAAGTGGGTAACTATGTATTATCTGGTAGTTTTGCAACTAAAGCTTATGATGAAGCAAAACTTTTAAATCGTGGCTTTGTAGCAGCTTCTAGCAAAGATAGAGATTTTAAACATATTCCAACTCAAGATGAAATTAAATTAAGCGACAATGCAGCATATCTTCATTTATGCTACAATAATACAATTTATGGTACAGAATATCATTACATTCCAGAAACTGGCGATGTGCCTTTAATCGCGGATATGTCTTCTGATATGTTATCTCGTCCACTTGATTTTTCGAAATTCAGTTTAATTTATGCAGGTGCACAAAAAAATCTTGGCCCTGCTGGTGTTGTTGTAGTCGTTGCTCGCAAATCTTTCCTTGAAAATTCTCCAAAAGAAGTGCCAACAATGCTTCGTTATGATACTTATTTAAAGAAAAATTCCTTATATAATACACCTCCTGCATTTGGTATTTACATGGTAGGTAAAGTAGTATCATGGATAAAAGCAAATGGCGGTTTAGAAGCTATGGCGAAGAAAAATGCAGCTAAAGCTAAATTAGTTTATGATGCTATCGATAATAGTGATGGTTTCTATGTTGGTCATGCAGATAAAGATAGCCGTTCTTTCATGAACGTTACTTTCCGCTTACCAAGCGAAGAATTAGAAGCTAAATTTGCTAAAGAAGCTTTAGAACATGGTTTAGGTGGCGTAAAAGGTCATCGTTCTGTTGGTGGTATGCGTACATCTATTTATAATGCAATGCCAATGGAAGGTTGCCAGGCTCTTGTTGACTTTATGGAAAAATTCCGCAAAGCTAATAAATAAATTTAATAAAAAATCCTTAGTAGCTAAATCTAACTACTAAGGATTTTTTTATTTTGCATTTAAGGGAATATTTAAGTAAACAGGTTCTAATTCTTCTATTTTTATACGACCAGCAGATAAATTAGTGATGTCTTTTAGAATGCTTTCACTGTCATTTTGGGCTAATAATAAAGTAAAGCTTACGATATCACTATAATCTTTATTTTGTATGCGGATTTCTTTTTGGTGGAGATAATTTTCAAAACTGCCTAGTAAATCATAATTTAAATCTAGTTTATAGCAATTAAAGATGGATTTTTTTACAATAGTGGAAACATCAAGTCCCAAGGTTACAGATTTTCCATAGGCACGAATTAAACCGCCAGCACCTAATTTTATGCCACCAAAATATCTAGTAACGACAACGACAATATCACTTAATTCATTTTTTTTGAGCACTTCAAGCATAGGAGCGCCAGCAGTGCCACTAGGTTCACCATCATCACTTGATTTTTGGATTTCACTGCGTTCGCCGATGATATAAGCAGAACAGTTGTGGCGAGCATCAAAATGTTTTTTCTTTATGGACGAAATAAATTCTTGAGCTTCTATTTCTGTTTCTACATGTTTAATATAAGTTAAAAATCTAGATTTATTGATTTCCCATTCAGTAAAGTATTCGCCTTCGATTGTTTTATATTCAAGCATAATTTCACCTCAAAATAATTATAATATAAATAGCATGAAAATTTTTATAAGTTTTTTTCTTTTTGTATGGTAAAATGATGAATTTTATAGTATTATTTTTGTAATAAAAATAAATATACTTTAGAGTATATAAAATAATATAAGAAAGGTTGTGT
This sequence comes from Megamonas sp., assembly GCF_986095205.1. NCBI lineage: Bacteria > Bacillati > Bacillota > Negativicutes > Selenomonadales > Selenomonadaceae > Megamonas > Megamonas sp. Next base: position 9,088 of record NZ_CFQVBI010000013.1, read on the forward strand.
TATTAAGGAGATGAACAACAAACCTATAATGAATAGGGGTCTGAAAAACAGACATATACAGCTTATTTCTCTTGGGGGAATTATTGGGAGCTGTTATTTTTTAGGTACTGGTTATGTATTAGAACAAGCAGGACCTGCTTCTATTTTAGCTTATTTATTGGGCGGAATAGTAGTATTATGCGTTATGCTATGTTTGGCTGAATTAGCGGTAGCTCAGCCTGTGTCTAGTTCTTTTGTTACGTATGCAAACGACCATATATCGCCTACATGGGCATGTGGTGTCGGTTGGGCATATTGGTTGAATTGGATTGTTTATGTACCTGCAGAGATGATTGCAGCGGGGATTATCATGAATCAATTTGTACCTGAGGTCAGTCAGTTATGGTGGGCTGTATCGTTTGGTCTAGTTGTTACCTTTATAAACCTATTCAGTGTAGGCAAGTTTGGTGAAAGTGAATTTTGGTTATCAATTATAAAAATAGTCGCATTAGTAGTTTTCAGTATTATTGCTTTTGCTATTTGTATGGGCTGGGCTGGTGAAACTGGCGAACCTATTGGAACAAAAATTTTATTAGGTAGTGGCGGTTTTGCACCTCATGGATATTGGGCAATTATCATGACAATGGTAATTATCTTAGTTAATTTCCAAGGTTCAGAAATAATTGGCTTAGCTGCTGGAGAATGTAAAGACCCAGCAAAAAGTATTCCTATAGCAGTTCGTAATGTTACTTGGAGAATTATTGCTTTATATATAATACCAATTACTTTATTAATATCAATATTGCCATGGGACGAAGCAACTTTGACAGAAAGTGTGTTTGCAGCAGCACTTCATCGTTATGGATTTGACTGGCTTGGATATATGTTTGCTTTTGTTATCCTTACAGCAGCAATTTCTTGCTCTAATTCAGGTCTATATGGTGCAGGCAGAGCGTTACATGGACTTTCTCGACATAAAATGGCACCTAAATTTTTAGGTAAATTAAATCATAATGGTATGCCTCAAAATTCAATTATTGTATCTATTTGTGCTTGCTGGATTATAATTTTATTATATACTTTAGATACAAGTGAAACAGCATATACTTATTTATTAGCTGTTTCTGGATTTACCGGTGCTATGGCTTGGATTTCTATTTGCTGGAGTCAATATAATTTCCGCAAAAAAATGATGGCAGAAAATAGAGTATCTGAATTAAAATACAAAACTCCATTTTTCCCTTATGTAACTTTATTTGGAATTTGGGTACAAGTATTTTGTCTTATTGTAATTGCCTTTACTGATGATTTACGTTCTACTTTATATGCAGGTATTCCAATGATGGTAATACCGATGGTGATTTTTAAATTAAAACAGATAAAAGCTCACCGTGCAGAATTAGTTCGCAATAAAACAGAATTATAAATGATAAAGAAAAAAAGCTGTACATATTATATGTACAGCTTTTTTTATAATGGAACCTTTTTTATGATGATGTCTTCAACAGTCTTTTTTATACTGAATATATCACTATTGAATGAAGCTTCAACAGCAGCAATAACAGCTCCTTCAACTAAAGGCGCATTAGCTATTTGAATTTTACTGATATCTTTATCATCTTCATCCATCATATCAATAACCATTTCAGTTGTTAATACAGAACTTCCTAAATCAGTAAGTATAAGAACTCCATCAGCTCCATTTACTTTTTCGATGGCAGATTTTATTTTTTTCATATCGGTGCCAAGTTTTCCATCTGATGTGCCTCCTGCGGCCATGATTTTCAATGCAGGGTCTGCCATTTGGAGAGCTAGCTCTTTAGTTCCATCTGCAATTAAAGAACTATGAGATACGATTACAATACCTATCACGAAGCACACCTCTATCCAAGTATAAATTAAGTTCTTAGATAATAATATGTTACTTGAGCCATAGTGTCAATCTATTAATACTATATTTTAGATAATATCTATAGATAAAGTATTGCATAAGATGTGAATAGGTGCCATAATTGATATTGAAGATATAATATATTATGGGAATTATTAATTAAATTATAATTGGAGGAAAAACTATGGTATTATCAATGCGTACTAAATTAAAGATTTTTGCAGCAGCAATATTATTAGTACTTGTTGTTATAGGTGGAGGCCTGACATATTTTAATTTTTATGTAAAGACACCCGAATATACGCTAAAAGCTATACAAGAATCAATACAAAATCATGACGTAGATGAATTTAATAAGTATGTAAATGTTGATAATGTTGTAGCAGGTGTAACTAATAATATGCTAGATGGTATAATTGCATCGCAAACTAATTTGCCAGAAGAAGCAAAAGTAGCAATGAATAGTCTAGCTACAATGTTTAAAGCACCAATAGTTGCTAGCTTACAAGAAGGTTTAAATAACTATGTAAAAACAGGTAGTTGGCAATCTGGAAACACAACAGCAGATGCTCAAGGTGCCATGATAAATTCAGATATGATATTAGAACAATCTGGATTGACTGATTTAACTTTTGAAGGAATTGATTATATCAATACAAATGAAGATAATGGTACAGCTGAAGCTGGTATAAAAGTAACTCAAAGTGAAATTAATCAGCCATTTGTATTTAAAGTGTCATTAGAAGAACAAGCAGATGGTTATTGGAAAGTTGTTAGTGTAGACAATTTTGCTGATTTTATCAAAGCTCTAGAAGATGGCAGAAAAGAATTCATAAAAGATTATTTGAGTCAAACAGCTCTTATTATCATTGATAAAGAAAAGATTTTAACAGAAAATGAAGCAAATCTAAATGCAGCATTGAATTTAGGAACATTGGGTAGTAGTCAAACTAGAACTGATTTGAAAAACGATATTGAAAATAAAATATTACCTCAATTGAAAGAGTTACAAGAAGCATTACAATCTGTAGAAGTACCAAAATCAGCAGAAACATTGCATAATTTGCGTTTAAAAGTATGTGAAAGCAAAATAGCTTATTATCAAGATTATGCTAAATGGTTAGATAATAAAGATATAAAAACATTAAGAGAAGCTACAGATAATTTGAAAAAAGCTAAAACTATGGAATATGAAGCTAATTTGTTGACTAAACGAATTGAAGGACAAATAAAATAAAAAATAAAGCTCCTGATAGATATATGTAAATATTTCTATTGGGAGCTTTTTTCGTAAAACTCTATTCTTGTTTAAATTATATAGATAATTTATAATTGGGAAGAGGTGATTTTAGTATGAAAAAAAATATTCAAGAAATGATTTTATTATATAATTTTACAGATGAATTACGCTTAATGGAAATAAAAACTTTATTAGAAGCGATGAAAATAAAAGTTATTACTGTAGATAAAGAAGAACATTATCAAAAAATTGGTTATTTATTTGGTTTAAAGGGATTTAACAAAGTACAGCCAACAAATGAAGAAGTGTTAAATTTTGAATATGAATTAATGATGTTTCATAATTTTACTAAACCTAGATTAGATAATGTCTTAAAAGCAATGCGAGAAAAAAATCTGCAAGTGCCTATTTGCAAAGCAGTTGTTACGACTTTTAATCGCTTTTGGAGTATAGCGCGTGTTTGTCATGCACTAGAAAAAGAACATTTAGCGATGCAAAAACAAGATGCATAAATATTGGTTTTAAAATGGAAAGGTGAATTTTGTTGGATAATAAAGAATCATTTAATAAAGTAGGGATATCTAGAAATGATGAACCTACAAGATTTTTAACTGAAGAAGAAATGGAGCAATTAGAGCAAGCTAGATTTAATTATGAAACTAAAGTAGAAAATACACCAAAAACTACGGTTGAAAAAAATAATAAGATTAAAATAGAAGATATAGCTCCTGAAACGAAAACAAAGTTGACTATTTCTCAAAAAACTAAAAATGTTGCACAGACTGTAAAAAATGTTGTAAGAAAAATTCTCATAGTCGCTAGTTTTGTAATTGTAGCTATACTGGGATTTTATTTAGCTTTTTCTTGGAATATGCCTATTGATAGAGATGATGAAGAAATAGTAAAAACTGAAGTGAGACAAGAATTAAAATTAGATGATAAAATAGATGAAAATAATTTTGACACTCAAGTAAGTGAAAAGGTAGAGACTTTTGAAGCAAAAGTAGATAAGGCAAAGCAAATTCTTGGTGGATTAGAAGAAGATATAGCACAAGATAAAGACTTAAAAGAAAATATAACTGATCTAAAAAATTCTACACAGGGCTTTTTAGATGAACATAGCGACGAGATAAGTATATTGAAATATAGATTAGAAAATTTAATAAATGAGTTTTTAAAATAAAAGGCAAAAAGGCAGATATTTTCTGCCTTTTTTATTTTGTATACAGTAAAACTATACAATACAATTTTATGCAGTAAAGTAAAAGAAGCCTAAAAATATGCTATTTTATTAGGTATTGTTAATATGTAAATCTTAGTTTACTGCATAATAATTTTTAAATATACAAAACAGAATATTACAACTATTTTAAAAGCTTTTAAATATAAGGGTTTTGTGTAAAAGATAAGATTTATTTATTGTATAAATATATTGACATCATAGTAACAAGTTTTTATAATGTATATTGCACTTTATTATAAAGGTATATTATAAAAATACGAATGTGTTTATTTTTTATGTGTTTTAAATAATTTATTGGAGGCGGTTATTGTGTGTAGAATAGGTTCTATAAAAAGTAAAGTTCCTGTTAGTCCGGCAAAAGCTTTAAAATTAATGATACCTCAACAAGAAGGTCATGATAACTCTGGATTTGCTATGGTTATGAAGGATTTATATGGTATTTTTTCCGATTATAAAGATAAGCCGTTACTTTCTTTAGCTTGTACTCAACGCGGTGCAGAAATGGTTGAAGAATATATGGACAGCCACAATTTTATTCAGTTGGCTGAATGGATTCCCGTCCCTGATAAACAACCAGGCTTAGATATTCAAGCTATGCCATATTATATATTCCGTAATTATGATTATCCTGAATATTACAAAGATAAATCAGAAGAAGAAAAAGGCGAATTGTTATTAGATACACGTTTGGCTCTTCGTAAAATATTAGAAGAATCAGGTAATGGTTTTGTATATTCATTTTGGCCAGATGTACTTACTTTAAAAGAAATTGGTGACCCTGCTGATATTGCTACATATTTCCATCTTTGGAATGAAAATGGCTGTTTACTTGCTAAAAATATTGTTGCTCAATGTCGTCAAAATACAAATTATGACATTGTACGTTATGCAGCACATCCATTCTTTTTACAAGGATATACTCTTTGCGCTAATGGTGAAAATACATTCTTTACTAAAAATAAAGAGTTCCAAAAATCTTTACATCGTGGATATATAGGTTTTGAATCAGACTCTCAAAATTTCCTATATACACTTCATTATGTTTTACATGAATTAAAATGGCCTATTGAATATTTTAAACATGTAATTACACCTCTTCCATTTGAAGAAATTGATAAACGTGAAGATAAAGAAGTATTAACAGCTATTCGTCAATCTTTAGCTAATTTAGAAATAAATGGACCAAATACAGTTATTGCTAATTTACCAGATGGCAGAATGATGACATGCTGTGATTCTAAAAAACTTCGCCCAGTTGTTGTAGGTGGCGATGAAAATATGGTAGCTATTGCTTCAGAAGTTTGTGGTATTAATGAAATATTACCAAATAGAGATATGAGTAAAGATATTTATCCTAATGAACGTGAAGTTGTAGTAATTAACAATGACTTGGAGGTTCAAAGATGGAAACAGTAAAAACGCAAGATATAAGTACAAACGACCTTAATTGGAAAATTGAATATGATATGGACCGTTGCACTATGTGCGGTAGCTGTTTAGCAACTTGTACTTTTCAAGCAATTAAAGCAGATGTAATTCGCATAGATAAGACTACTTCTGATGGATTATTCCCAGATCCAAAACATACACATAAAGCAATTCCTGTTATAAAACAAGTAAAAACACTTGCAAATGCTTGTGTTGGTTGTGGTATGTGTGAAAAAGTTTGTCCAAATGGTGCTATTCGTCCAGTGAGAAATGCTGATACAAGAAAAACATTGCTTTCTCGTGACCATGGCCCTATTAAACGTGGTGGACGTACAAATTTAAATGCACAAAGAACATTAGATAGCATTATTGTAGGTCGTATCAGTCAGATGACTGACCCTGCACTTGACTCTCAGCGTCATACTTTTGATATACGTTCTCCATTTGGTAGAGTATTACCAGCAAAAGATTTGCCTTTAAAAATGGAAAATGGCAAATTAGTCATGGAACATAAAGCACCACCAGTAAATTGGATTTATCCACTTATTTTCTCTGATATGTCCATTGGTGCTTTGTCTACAAGAGCATGGGAAGCTGTTGCTCTTGCTTGTGCTTATTTGAATGAAAAATGCAATATTCCAATTCGCATGAGTTCTGGTGAAGGCGGTATGCCAATTAAACTCTTAGAATCGGATTATTTAAAATATATGATTTTACAGATTGCTTCTGGTCACTTTGGTTGGAACCGTATTGTAAAAGCTCTTCCTAAAATGAAAGTAGACCCAGCAGGCGTTCTCATTAAAATTGGTCAAGGGGCAAAACCTGGTGATGGTGGTTTGCTTCCTGCAGCTAAAGTAGCAGAACATGTTCAGGCAATTCGTGGTGTACCAAAAGCTACACTTTCTTCTCCACCAAACCATCAAGGTTTGTATTCCATTGAAGAATCTGTACAGAAAATGCATTTATCCATGAACGCTGCTTTTGGTTTCAGAGTTCCTGTAGCTATTAAATGTGCTGCTTCAGCTACTTCTGTATCTGTATATAATAATTTACTTCGTGACCCTTATAAAATTTGTGGCGGTTTCTTCATTGATGGTATTCAAGGTGGTACTGGTGCTGCAAATGAAATTTCCTTAGACCATACAGGTCATCCAGTTGTTTCCAAAATTCGTGATTGCTATTTAGCAGCTGTAAAACAAGGTCTTCAAGGTCAAATTCCACTTTATGGTGGTGGTGGTATCGGTCTTACTGGTAATGCAGCAGCTGATGCTTTCAAAATGATGTGCCTTGGTGCAAATGGGGTATTCTGTGGTAAAATCTTAATTCAACTTTTAGGCTGTGTTGGTAATGAACATGGTCGTTGTAATTCTTGTAATACTGGTAAATGTCCAACTGGTATTTGTACACAAGACCCTCGCCTTGTTAAACGTCTTGATATTGATAAAGGCGCACAAAAAATCGTTGATTATGTCTTAGCTTTTGACCAAGAACTTAGAAAACTCATGGCTCCAATTGGTAACTCATCTCTTCCAATTGGTAGAAGTGATGCTCTTGTTTCTACAGATAAAGCTATTGCTGAAAAACTTGGCATTCAATATGTATGCTAATTAGTGAGGAGGATTTTTAAGATGTTTACTATAGATACTTTAGTTGGACATGAACGTATGTCCACACAAGATTTACTCCTTGCTATTGGTCAAGCTGTAGCTCAAGGAGAAACAGAATTTGAAATACATGCTTCTGGTCAACATGATATTGGTGGTCCATTATGGCATCCAGAAGGAAAAAAATTATTTTTCCATGTAACTAACGCAGGTCAACGTGTTGGTTGTATGTGTCTTGATAATACAGAAATCGTAGTAGATGAATCATCTTCTGCTGATGTTGGCTGGCTTAATGCTGGTGGTAAAATCACTGTTCGTGGTGATGCTGGTGATACAGCTGGTCATTGTTCTGCTGGCGGTAAAATTTATATCGGTGGTAGAGCGGGTACTCGTTCTGGTTCACTTATGAAACATGACCCACTTTATGAAGAACCACAATTATGGGTATTAAAAAATGTAGGTTCATTCTCCTTTGAATTCATGGGTGGCGGTAAAGCTGTTGTCTGCGGTGTAGATAGTGAAGAATTTGCAAGCGTACTCGGCGAACGTCCTTGCGTAGGTATGGTAGGCGGTACAGTATATTTCCGTGGAAAAATAGATGGCTATCCAGCAGATATTCGCTTGAAAGATTTAACAGATGAAGATATTGCATTCTTAGATAATAATATGGATGAATTCTTGGAATCCATCGGTAGAACAGAACTTCGCAGTGAATTATCTGATTGGCAACAATGGCATAAACTTGAACCATTAACTTTTGCAGAAAAACAAGCTATTGCTGATAAACAACCAGATATAAAATCCTTCCGTCAAAATGAATGGATAAAAGGTGGTATGTTCAGTGATGTTGCTGTAGATGATTTTGCTGTAAATCCTACAGTTGTAACAGGAACATATCGTCAAAGAGTTCCTTATTGGGAAAATGCAAAATTTGCAGCTCCTTGTGAATTTAGTTGTCCATCAAATATACCAACTCAAAAACGTTATAACTTAATTCGTCAAGGTAAATTAGAAGATGCAATTAAACTCGTATTAGAATATACACCATTCCCAGGTTCTGTTTGCGGTAGTGTTTGCCCTAATCCTTGTATGGAAGGCTGTACTCGTGGTGGCATTGATGAAGCTGTACAAATCGGTCAACTTGGCTATTTATCAGCTTTTACAAAAGTTGATGCACCAAAAGTTAAAACTGGCAAAAAAATCGCCGTTATCGGTGGTGGGGTAGCTGGTTTATCTGCTGCATGGCAACTTGCTCGCAAAGGTCATGATGTAACTGTTTATGATGATGATAAACATATGGGCGGTAAACTTGAACAAGTTATTCCTCGTGCTCGTTTATCTCATGAATTATTACAGTCTGAACTTAAACGCATTGAAGATATGGGCGTTAAATTCGTACCAGAATGCAAAGTTGATGCTGATAAATTTGCTCAAATTAAAAATGATGCAGATGCTGTTGTTGTAGCAACAGGTGGTCATAAATCTCGTTTCTTTAACTGGGAAGGTAAAGAAAAACTCGTCATGGGTCTTCAATTCTTAAAAGCTGTAAATCGCGGTGATAATCCAAAAGTTGGTAAACATGTAATCGTTATTGGTTGCGGTAATGCCGGCATGGATACAGCTCGTGGTGCTTATGATATGGGTGCAGAAACTGTTACTTGTATCGACGTACAAAAACCAGCAGCTTTTGATGAAGAAATTGAATATATTGAAAGCCGTGGCGGTAAATTAGTTTGGCCATTTATGACAACAAAAATCACTGACGAAGGTATCTATGATGATAAAGGTCGTTTCATTCCAGGTGATATGGTTATGGTATCAATTGGTGAAGCACCTATTCTTGATTATTTACCACAAGATGATAGCATTAAAAAATTCCGTGATTGGGTTGTACCAAATAAAGACAATTCCATTTTAGATGGAGTATTTGTAGCAGGGGACGTAATTAAACCTGGTCGTTTAACTGATGCTATCGGTTCAGGTCAAAAAGCAGCTTACTATGCAGATGCTTATGTGATGAATAAAGAAGTAGAAGCTTTCCCTGAAAAACAACAAGTAAACAAAGATACTTTAGCTAAAGCTTATTTTGATAAATGTCATCATTGCAATCTTGGCGAACCAGCAGATGATGTAAATCGTTGTATTAGTTGTGGTACTTGCCGTGATTGTGAAACTTGTATGCAATCTTGTCCAGAAAAAGCAATTACACGTATTCAACATTTAGATGGTAGCTTTGAATATGTATCTGATGCTAAAAAATGTATCGGTTGTGGTATTTGTGCAGGCGTTTGTCCTTGCGGTATTTGGACATTAAAAAATAATCCAGAAGAAATAAAAATGTATAGAACAAAAGCTGAATAAGCTGATAAATAAAAAGCTATCTGTTATTAAACAGGTAGCTTTTTTATGGAATTTATTAAATCATATTATAGAAAAAAGAAGTGAATAAAATGAGAAAATCATTAATGGCGAAGTTTTTGATTTTATGTATATTATTGATAGTAGGAGCAGTATTTCATATTTTAAACGTGCCAGAACTCATAGAAGAATTTGTAAAATTTATAGCTGTAATTGTCGTACTTATCATGATAAAACAAGTTTTTGATTATCTGCATGGAAAAAGAGAATGATATTATTTAAAATATAAAGGATTTTCAAAGAAAATTGTGGAACTAAAATAATATAGATAAGGAGGGTTATATAATGACTAATGAAGTTATAAAAGCTATGATTGAAAGACGTTCTTGTCGTAAATTTAAAGCTGAGCAAATAAAAGATGAAGAGTTACAAGCTATATTAGAAGCGGGTAAATATGCAGCTACAGGTAAAGGATTGCAATCTCCGAAAATGGTAGTTATCCAAAATCCTGAAGTAATTGCAAAATTATCTAAATGGAATGCTGACATTATGGGAGTAACATCTGACCCATTTTATGGAGCACCTACAGTGATTTTAGTTTTAGCTGATGCAACAAGAACTACAGCTGTTCAAGATGGTTCACTTGTAATGGGAAATTTAATGCTTGCAGCTCATAGTATAGGTGTTGCTTCTTGCTGGATTAATAGAGCAAAAGAAGAATTTGCTACAGCAGAAGGTAAAGCATTATTGAAACAATGGGGTATTGAAGGTGATTATATCGGTGTTGGACATTGTGTATTAGGATATCCAGCAGTTGATTTACCAAAACCTGCTCCTCGTAAGGAAGATTATGTAGTTTTTGTTAAATAAGCATAATATAGATAGATTTCAGGGTATTTAATGGATTTTTTATAGACATTAAATACCTTTTTTATTTGACAGAAGTTAATTTTTGGAGTATTATATAAGCTAACACTTGTAAATGTGTAAACATTATATATACTTAAATATCTTATTTTATAAGATGAAACTTTATTTTACATATTTTAAATGCATTTATAATATAGTTTTTATGGTGGACTTATAGTTTTTATGGAGGGATTAAGATGAAGACGTTAGAAGCAATCAGTAATTTTATATCGAAATATATGGCGGCTTTTGTTATCATCGTGGCAGCGGTTGCCCTGTTTATGCCGTGGACATTTAAATGGGCGGCAGGTTATGTTACATATTTATTGGGTATCGTTATGTTCGGCATGGGGATGACGCTGCGTTTTGAAGATTTCAAGCTGGTTTTCCAGCGTCCGAAAGACGTACTTGTCGGAGCTGTGGCTCAGTTTACGATTATGCCGGGTCTTGCCTGGCTGCTCGCGACGCTTTTCCAGCTTCCGCCGGAACTGGCTGTCGGCGTAATTCTGGTCGGTACGTGTCCGGGCGGTACGTCTTCCAATGTAATGACGTATCTGGCACGCGGTGATGTGCCTTTGTCCGTATCCATGACGATGACGACGACAATTCTGGCACCGGTTGTTACGCCGCTGCTCACATGGTGGCTGGCCGGAGCATGGATTGAGATTTCTCTGGCGGCTATGATGATTTCCATCGTGCAGGTCGTTGTAGTGCCGATTGTTTTAGGTATTGTCATCAATAAATTATTCGGTGATTTTGTACGCAGAGCGATAAAGCTGCTGCCGCTTATTTCCGTAATTGCAATCGTGCTGATTGTCGGTGGTGTAGTTTCCGTAAGTTCGCAGCAGATTATGCAGACGGGACTTTTGATTATGGCTGTGGTAATGCTGCACAATCTGCTTGGTTATGCTTTGGGCTTTGCTGTAGCTAAAGCTTTGAGAATGAATTTGGCGAAATCGAAAGCTATATCTATTGAAGTCGGAATGCAAAATTCCGGACTGGCTTCTTCTTTGGCTTTAATGCACTTCGGTGCGGCAGCGGCAATTCCGGGCGCAGTGTTCAGCGTATGGCATAATATTTCTGGTTCTTTAGCAGCAAATTATTTAGCTGGAAAAATGGATAAAGAAGAAAAAGCAGTTGCTAATAAATTAGTAGAAAATTGATTTAGATTATAAAGTGATAAATCATATCTTGCAGGTAAATATTGAATATGCTATATTATTAGTAATGATTACTTACTCGCAAGGGGAGTAGCTGAACGATTGATATCGTCAATACGAGTTTATCTCCGGTACAATCGACATTTAATATGTAAGCAAGACCTTGTTTCCTAGGCTGATGTTTTAGGAAGCAGGGTCTTTTTTTATATCATCAATATGATACAAATTAATTTAGAAAGAAGCGATGAATAAGTGGAAGGCATGTTTTCTGCGGCATGGTTTGCAGCTCTAGGAAGTATTTTGTTATTGGATTTAATTTTAAGTGGCGATAATGCTATTTTAATAGCTATGGCATGTAAAAGACTTCCTGATAAACAGAAATTGAAAGCCATGATAATTGGTTGTATGGGAGCTGTAATAATTAGAGTATTATTAACTTTATTTGCTACAGAATTGTTAGGTTTACCATACTTACAATTTATAGGAGGAATTCTTCTATTATATATAGCAGTTAAATTGTTGACTGACCATGGTGATGACAAAGCCGGTGATAAACAGCCGACTACTTTGATGGCTGCAGTAAGAACTATTATTATTGCAGATTTTATCATGAGTTTAGATAATGTATTATCTTTAGCAGGCGTAGCTAATATGGTTCCAGAAGGAAAATGGAGTTTAATTATTTGTGGTTTGATGATTAGCTTGCCAATAGTATTATGTGGTGCGCAATTATTTTTAATGATAATGAAAAAATTACCAGGTCTTGTTTATGTAGGTGGCGGTATTTTAGCTTATACTGCTGCTGAAATGATGGTGATGGATAGAGTTATTGGTGTTTATTTAGTGGAATGGAGTTTGATTATTAAAGTTGTATTGGTATTAATGATATTGAGTTTTGGTTGGTTTAAAAATCATAAAAGTTGTAATTGTTAACAGAACTTTAGGAGGAAATTATTTATGAATATGTTAAAAACGACGTTATTGATGGCGGCGTTAACAGGTATATTGATTGCTATTGGTGGTGCAATTGGCGGCAGTACAGGCGCTGTGGTTATGTTTGTTATCTCTTTAGGATTGAATTTCTATACTTATTGGAATAGCGATACTATGTGTTTAAGAGCATATAATGCTAGAGTGATAACACGCGAAGAAGCACCTAATCTATATGATTTAGTAGAAAGATTAGCAGAAAGAGCACAACTTCCTATGCCAAGAGTAGCTATTATTGAAGCTGATGAGCCAAATGCTTTTGCTACAGGTAGAAATCCAGAACATGCAGCTGTAGCTGTAACAACAGGAATTATGCGAGCTCTTACTTATGAAGAATTAGCAGGGGTTATCAGCCATGAGCTTGCCCATGTAAAACATCGTGATACATTGATTGGAACAATAGCAGCTTCTATTGCAGGTGTAATTTCTATGATAGCGAATATTGCTCAATTTGCAGCTATTTTTGGTAGCAATAATGATGATGAAGAAGGTTCTAATCCATTAGTATTGATGGCAACAGCTATTATAGCTCCTATTGCTGCTGCAGTAATTCAGATGGCTATTTCCCGTACGCGAGAATATGATGCAGATGCTGAAGGTGGCCGTATTTGTGGAAATCCGCTTTATTTAGCAAATGCCTTGGAAAAAATAGAGCATTATGCTAAATATGGAGAAATACCAAATGCGAAACCAGAAACTTCTCATATGTTTATTATTAATCCTTTAGCTGGCAAAGGAAAATCTATAGCAAATCTATTTAGTACACATCCATTAACTGAAGATAGAATTGCGAAACTTCATGAGCAAGCTAGTCAGCAAGGTATTACAACAGTTTAATAAAATCTGTAAAGTTAATAGATATCAATATGAGATGGCATACTATTTATTTAGTATGCCATCTTTATTTTTATTGAAAAATAAAGGATTTTGATACATTTTATAAGTGATTTATAAAATTTTTATTAAAAAATGTAAAAAAATCACAAAAAAGATGTTGACAAAGTGATTTATAGTAGATATAATAATTAAGCACTCAACGAGAGGGCAACTCAAAAGAAGAAAATTGTTAAAAACAAA